>JAFRFV010000077.1 GCA_017434185.1 Coriobacteriales bacterium | reverse complement strand
TTGTAATCGACGTTGGTCAGTATGCTGCGATACACCGGGGAGATGGAATTCAGCTTCTTGATGTTGATCATTTGTTCTTCACCTCGAAATCCTTCATGAACGCCGTCAGCTTGCGCACGCCCTCGATGGGCATGGCGTTGTAGATGCTGGCGCGCATACCGCCCACACTGCGGTGACCCTTGATGTTCTCGATGCCGGCCTTCTTGGCCTCCTTGACGAACTTGGCATCCAGATCGGGATCGCCGGTGACGAAGGGGATGTTCATGATCGAACGATCCTCCTTGCGCGCGGTGGCGGTGTAGAAGTCGGTGGAATCCAAGTAGTCGTAGAGCAGCTTGGCCTTTGCCTCGTTGATGGCCTTCATACCCTCGAGACCGCCCTTGGCAAGCAGCCACTTGAACACGAGACCGCAGATGTAGATGCCGTAGCACGGGGGAGTGTTCACCATGGAACCGCCTTCGGCCTGGGCCTTCCAGCGCATGATGGACGGGGTGTTGGGCAGCCACTCGTCATGCAGCAGGTCCTCGCGCACGATCACGATGACCACACCGGCGGGACCGACGTTCTTCTGAACGCCGCCATAGATGACGCCATACTTGCTCACATCGACGGGCTCGGAGAGGAAGCAGGAGGAGACATCGGCAACCAGCGGGATGTCGCCGGTGTCGGGCAGCTTGTGGTACTTGGTGCCGTAGATGGTCTCGTTCTCGCAGATGTAGACGTAGTCGGCATCGGGGCGGAACTCGAGTTCGTCCACGTTGGGGATATAGGAGAAGTTGCCGTCTTCGCTGGAGGCCACGCACTTGGCGTCGCCGTACATCTTGGCCTCCTTGAAGGCCTTCTTGGACCAGCTGCCGCTCACGATGTAGTCGGCCTTGCCACCCAGCATCAGGTTCATGGGGATGCCGGCGAACTGCAGCGTGGCGCCACCCTGCAGGAACAGCACCTTGTAGTTGTCGGGGATGTTCATGAGCTTGCGCAGGTCGGCTTCGGCGGTGTCGATGATGCCCTTGAAAGCGGCGGAACGATGGCTCATCTCCATGACGGACATGCCGGTGCCCTGGTAATCGAGCATCTCGGCAGCTGCCTGCTCGAGCACTTCCACGGGAAGCACCGCAGGCCCAGCGGAAAAGTTGTAGACCCTGGCCATGTTGTTCTCCTTTGCGTCGTTCTTATCCCATGGCGCCCTGCGAATTCCGCGCGACGTTGGTCACGCGTCTTGAGCGCCTTTGGCTTCCATCCTTCGATTGTACATTCGTATGGCTGTGTTCGCCAGTCTATGCACGATAATCGCGACCAGCACACCCACTAGGATCCCACCCAGGCAATCGCTGGGATAGTGCACCATGAGGTAGTTGCGTGAGAAGCACATGAGCAGGACCGCTATGAAGCCCACGTTGACGATGGAGGGTTTGGGCAGTTCCAGGAAGGCAGCGAGGCAGGCGGCCGTGGTGGCGGCCACATGACAGGACGGGAACGAGCTGCTGCGCAGCTCCTCACCGCCCACGAACAGCCACCAGTCATGGACGTTGGCCGCGGCCTGGTAGGGGCGCAGCCTGCCCACACCCAACTTGATGAGTTCGGCGCTCAGCACGGCCAGGCCGATGGCGACGGCCATGACCACGCCCGCTCGGCGGGTCTTGGGGATGAGCACCAGCACCAGGGCGATCACCAGGAAGCCCAGACCGCCGTAACCGAAGAAGCTCACACCCTTGAAGAAGGGGGTGAGCACGTTGCCGAAGGAGCTCTGGGCAACCAGGTGGCAGACGCTCAGGATGAAGCGATCGAGGAACGAGAAGAAGCTGTCGAGCCAAGATGCCATGCCGTCCCCGCGCCCTCCATCCTCGCGCCCCTGTGCTTTCGCACGCCTTTCCCTGCGATTGTCCCATCTTTTTCCAAAAAAGCCTAGCAAAAGCGCTGAAAGTCGCTAAACTAGTTGATTATGATATATCGTAATGTCACGAGGGCGCGTTTCGCCATGCCCCGTGGATGGTAGGCATAGACCGAGAAAGAGGAGTTCCATATGTCCTGGGATGAAGGAATCGACGGAATCGTCAAGGAAGCAGTTGCCCGTGATACGGCGAAGGTGAAGATCGTTGGCGGTCCCGGCACCGGCAAGACCTTCGTGCTCCAGCGCCGCGTCCAGCGTCTGCTGGAATCGGGAGTCTATCCCAAGGACATCGCGGTCTTCGTGACCTCGCCCTCCGCTGCCGAGGTCTTCGCTCTGGACCTGCAGGCCAGTGGCGTCCCCGGTGCGGATAAGGTCATCGTCACCACCCCCCATGACTACTTCGTCCGCATCCTCTCCACCCCCGAGGCCATCGCCGCCACCGGCCGCGTGCCCCGCATCATCAGTGAGGCCGACTACAAGTTCCTCGCCGAGGACCTCAAGGTGCTGGGCACCCGTCCCAAGCGCCTCAAGGAGATGCTCAAGTACTTCTACAAGCAGCTGAGCGAGATGGGTGATGACAAGGACGACTTCATCGTGGTCAACGAGGAGCGCTTCACCCTGGACACCCTGCGCAAGCATCTCGTCGCCCGCAACGCCATGCTCGAGGAGGAGCTCTCCAACATCGCCGTCCACTATCTGCGCGACACCGATGGCGTGAGGGAGCGTCTGGCCATCAAGCATGTTCTGGTGGACGACTACCAGAACATCAGCCGCGCCTCCCAGATGGCGTGCCGTCTGCTGTCCGGTGTGTCCTTCACGATCGCCGGCAACGAGAGCGAGACCGTCTACGACGGCGCAGAGCCGTTCCCGTATCCCCAGGGCATCGGCGAGTTCCTGACCAAGAACGAGTTCGTGCTCGAGCACAGCATGCGCCTGCCGCAGCGTGTCGCCAGCGGCTGCAATTCCCTGGCCATGCTGGAGCCCTTCAAGGATGCCCACATGGTGGGCTTCACCGAGAGCGATCCGCTGGGTGATGTGCAGGTCGTGCGCTGGGAGAACAGCGACGCCGAGTTCGCCGGCATCTGCAAGTACCTGACCAAGCGTTTCAACGACGAAGAGGATCCGCTGATCCCGCAGGACGTGCTGCTGATCGTTCCCAACAGGATCTGGGGCAAGAACATCATCAAGCGTTTCGCCCAGAAGCGCATCAAGACCTCCGCAATCCTGTCCAAGCAGCCCCTGTCCGGTAATCCCAAGGACATCGACAAGTGCGCCTCCATGCGTGCCTTCACCGCCCTCAACCTGGTGGCGGATCCCTATGACGCCGTCGCATGGCGCGCTTGGGTGGGCTATGGCGATTACCTGCTGCGTTCCGGCGCCTGGTGCCGCCTTGAGGAGTACGCCGAGCAGAACGGCATCGGTGTCGTGGATGCCCTGGATGCCATCTCCAAGATGCCCGCTCCCATCTTCCTCGAGTCCGATGCCCTGGGCGAGGCCTACAAGCAGGGCGTCGCGCTGATCGACAAGTGCGCCGGCAAGGTGGGCTTCACACTCCTGAACACCCTGGCCGCCACCGTCCTTGGTCGTGGCAGTGAATTCCCGCGCGACATCGAGGAGCTCTTCGCCCCCGTCATCGGCGATGAGGATGCCAAGACGCTGTTCGCACGCGCCTTCCCCCAGACCATCTGCCCCAAGTTCACCTATGCCCACAACGTTCTGCGCGTTGGCTACTATCCCGCGATGCGTGGCCTGAGCGCCAAGGTGGTCGTCCTGATCGGTACCATCAACGGCTTCGTGCCCGTGCGTGACGTCTTCGACAACGAGATCGCCTACAACGTGCAGGACAAGATCCGCGATGAGACTCGTATGGTCTTCTACAGCGCGGTGTCCAGGACCTGCGACAAGCTGATCATCTCCTACTTCCAGAAGGAGGTCATCGAGGTCGCCGAGCCGCTCAAGATGCACATCCATCGCATCCGTGCCGAGAAGGGCCAGCGCATGGTCATGCTCGCCCCCAGCCTGTACATCGACGAGATGGGCGGCAGCATCCCCGGCCCCATCGATGGTGCCCATCTGAAGTAGTTTCACGCGAACTCATCCGCCGTTTCCGGCAAGCGATTGCAAGGCCCCTTCCATTTATCTGGGAGGGGCCTTATCATGACCATAATTATGCGTCTGACGTGCGCAAATGTTACTTTGGCGTTCAAAAGTAACACGCGCTTTGCACTTTGGATGCACTGAGGGTAGGTAGGTCCCATAGGTTCGTTTGGAATACCAAACGCAAGGAGGTGTACGCATGACAACGCATGAGGTTACTGCCCCAGCATTGACCAATATGCTGGAGGCACGCGGCGTTACCCGCCGTCAGTTCCTCAAATTCTGCGGTGTCGTGGCTGCCAGCATCGGTCTCACCGAGGCTGCCATCCCCGATATCGCACGAGCGCTGGAGATCGGTGCTACTTCCGGCAAGCTCGCTCCCGTCATCTGGCTCGAGCAGAGCTCCTGCACCGGTTGCACTGAGTCCCTGGCACAGGTCGGTTCGCCCGATGTGGCGACCGTCGTCCTGGAGCTCCTGTCTCTGAACTATTCCGAGACGCTCTCAGCCGGTGCCGGCCATTCCGTTGAGCAGGCCAAGGAGGATACCATCAACGCCGGTGGTTACATCCTGCTCATCGAGGGTGCCGTCATGGAAGGCTGGGATGGCAATGCTCTGCGTATCGCAGAGGAGAAGGGCACGGATATCGTGGCACACGCCGCCCAGAACGCAGTGGCTGTCGTCGCTACCGGTTCCTGCGCCGTCGACGGTGGTTTCTGCGCCGCCAAGCCCAACCCCGCTGGTGCGGTTGGTGTCCAGGCTTTCCTCAAGAGCCGCGGCATCAACACCCCCGTGGTCAATTTGCCCGCTTGCCCCGTGAATCCCGAGTGGATCATCTCCGTCGTCGTGGATTACCTGCTGCTTGGCAAGCTTCCTGATCTGGATAAGTACGGCCGTCCCGTGCTCATCTTCGGCCAGACCATCCACGACAACTGCCCGCGTCGTGGTCACTTCGAGAACGGCGAGTTCGTCTATCGCTTCGGTTCCGAGGAAGAGGCCAAGGGTTACTGCCTGTATCCCGTTGGCTGCAAGGGTCCCCAGACCTACAGCAACTGCCCGATCGTCCGTTGGAACGACGGTGCCAGCTGGTGCGTCGAGTACGGTGCTCCCTGCGCCGGTTGCTCCTGCGCCAATCCCCTCAAGGCCGGTGGCAACTGGGTGGACGTCAATGCTCCGTTCCAGAAGCGCCATCGCGTCGTGAAGATCGGCAGCTGGATCACCCAGCCCTCCACCATCGGTGCCATCGTTGGTGGCTTCATGGTGGTCGCCCTCACTGCCCATGGCTTCGGCATGAAGCTCGCCGGCCGTGTTCCCTCCGGTGCTGAGTTCGAGAAGGCCCGTGCTTGGGATGTCAAGCATCCTGACAAGGCGCTCTTCCCCAAGACCCTGAAGAAGGATGGTGATGAGTAATGCCTGAGAGCAACGAGACCTTGGTCGCCCCCGCTCCCGTCGTGGACAACACCCCGCTTGGCAAGAAGCTCAACCTGTCCGGTAAGTCCGTCATCGATCCCATCACCCGTATCGAGGGTCACCTGCGCATCGAGATGGAAGTCGAAGGCGGCGTCGTCAAGAACGCCTGGGCTTCCGGCGGTCTGTTCCGCGGCATGGAGCTCATCCTGGAAGGCCGCGAGCCCGGTGACGCCTGCTACGTCGCCCAGCGCATCTGCGGTGTCTGCCCCGTCTCCCACTGCCACGCTTCCTGCTTCGCCGGTGAGGGCGCCTACGGCATCCAGATCCCCAACAACGCCCGCATCATCCGCAACCTGCTGGAAGGTGCCCAGTTCCTGCACTCCCACATCCTGTGGTTCTACAACCTGACCGGTCTGGACTACGTCAATCCCATCAACGCCCTGAAGGCCGATATCGCCGACACCGCCGCCCTGGGTCTCGAGTCCATCAAGAACAGCACCCCGCTGGTCAAAGCCCTCATGCCGGACTGGAACTTCGCCGACACCCAGGTCGCCGACTTCGCCGGTGTCAAGAACCGCCTCGAGGCCTTCGCAGCCAATGGCCAGCTGTCCATCTTCAGCGGCAACTGGTTCGACAGCGGTGCCGGCGACGAGTACAAGCTCCCGCCTGAGCTCGACCTGATCGCCACCACCCACTATCTGGAGGCCCTGCAGATGCAGGCCAAGGCTTCCCAGATCAGCGGTATCCTGGGTGGCAAGATGCCGCACGTCATGGCTTCCGTCCCCGGCGGCACCACCTTCTATCCCACCGAGCAGCGTCTTGATGACGTCCTGTTCCGCGCCATCGAGATCCGCGATTGGGTCGCTGGCACCCTGATCCCCGACACCCTGGCCGTCGCTCCGTTCTACATGGACGACTTCGGTTATGGCCGCGGCTACGGCAAGACCGTCGCCTGGGGCGTCTTCGATGCTCCTTCCCGCAAGCCCGAGGATCGCTATCTGCCCGCCGGTATCGTCGACATGAACAAGCTCACCTGCAAGATGTGGGATGAGAAGCTCATCACCGAGGACACCACCCATGCCTACTACGATGACGCCGCTGGCACCGAGGCCAATCCTCGCCAGGGTATCACCGCTCCCGCATGGCCTTCCGATGGCTACAACGTGAACAACAAGTACTCCTGGTCCAAGTCTCCGCGCTATGAGGGCGAGCCTCTCGAGGCCGGTCCGCTGTCCCGCGTGCTGAGCGCTTATCTCCAGGGCAACGCCTTCTTCAAGAAGGCCGTCGACGCCGTCCTGCAGTACCTGGGTGTTCCCGGTCGCGTGGACGTGCTCGTCTCCACCATGGGTCGTGTGGCCGCTCGTAACATCGAGTGCCTCTACGTCGCCAATCTCATGATCGACTGGATCAACGAGCTCTGCGCCGCTCTCAAGGGTGGCGACACCGAGTTCTTCGCCGAGCCCGAGACCACCACTGGTGAGGGTGCCGGTATGTGGGAGGCCCCGCGTGGCGCCATCTACCACTACGAGAAGATCAAGAACAACAAGATCCAGAAGTACCAGATCATCATCCCGACCACTTGGAACGTCGGTCCGCGTGATAAGAATGGCACTCCCGGCCCCATCGAGCAGGCTCTGATCGGTGTCCCCGTGAACGACATGAACAAGCCCATCCAGGCCCTCCGTACGGTTCACAGCTTCGATCCCTGCATCGCCTGCGCCGTCCACATCACCGAGCCCAAGACCGGCAAGAAGTTCACCACGGTCACTTCTCCCTGGGGGGTGAGGTAAATGGCACACCTCGCGCATTACAAGGAAGCCCATCCCACCGTCTTCCGTGTGACCCACTGGATCAACCTGATCGCCATGATCGTCTTGATCTTCACGGGTTTCTACATCCACTTCCCGTTCTTCGCCGGCTTCATGGGCATCGCCCGTGGCGCACACATCTTCTTCGGTTTCATCATCCTGATCAACTGCATCCTGCGTATCATCCTCGCCTTCATGGTCGATACCGCCCAGTCCGGTGGTACCCGCAAGGTCGACAAGGATTACAAGAACTGGCTGCCCCAGAAGCAGAACCGTCACCAGGGCCTGCAGTGGATCAAGTACTACCTGTTCATGAAGAAGGATCATCCGCTGTCCGGCAAGTACGGCGTTCCCCAGAAGCTCGCCTATCTGGCCGTTCCCGTGCTGCTGCTCTTCATGGGCTACACCGGTCTCGCCCTGTGGGCTCCCACCGCTGATATGGCCTTCTTCGCCTGGGGCACCGCTCTGGTGGGCGGCATCATGAACCAGCGTATCATCCACTACTTCATGATGTGGGTCTTCATCGCCTTCACCATGATCCATGTGTACCTGGCCAACATCGAGGGCTTCGCTCCCTCCAAGATCATGTTCTTCGGCACCGAGCATGGCGGACTCACCTACGATCCCGATGATGGCGTTGTCACCGGTATCGACGAGATGGGTCACGAGAAGAAGTAGTACTACCTACCCATAGTGCTGCCTGATACGAACCCGCTCCCACACCATGTGGGGGCGGGTTCTGCTTCAGTGGTATCATGACGGGGTCGGTTTTTACGTTGGAGGGCGGAACGATGGGTGATAAGCGCGACTTGCATGTTCTCGAATGCCCCAAGTGTGGTGGCAGGATCGAAGGATTCGATTTCGAGAGGGGAAGAGGGGAGTGCCCCTATTGCGGCATGGTCATCTTCCGTGAGCCCGTGGCCGCGCCGGAACCCACGCCCGCTCCAGCGCCCGAGCAGGACGACGATGACGTCAAGGTGACCGAGACCGTCACCACGACGCCTTTCGGCGCCTCCGTCACCCGCACCTACACGACCAATGCCCCCAAGGCACAGAAGGGCTTCTGGATCATGTTCTGCGCGATCTGGGTTTTCGTGCTGGGTTTCATCGCGATCGTCGCCTTCTTCATCTTCCGCAGCATGGCGATGTTCGGCAACTTCTAGGAATCGTGGTCTCCTCTAGACGGTCAGTGCGCGATGCGCGCGCACGCAGCGCAGGGAGGTCATGATCTGCAGGACACCCACGGCGATGCCCAGGATCTCCATGAAGCTGAACAGGAAGAAGATGCTGCCCAGGCAGAGCGCTATCAGGATGCCTCCACAGACCCCGCAGAGCCAGTGGGCCACCGGCTGCCCCGCGAATGCCAGTAGCGCGCATGCGGCGTTGGGCAGGAAGACCAGCAGCAACAACAGGAGTCCGGGACCGAACCAGTTCGAGAAGAAGCCGCTCCCATCAGGGCCGCCGCCCGGGAAACGCGAGAGCAGGCTCGTATCGAAGCCCAGCATCGAGCCATCGGGAGCCAGCACCATCTGTGCGCCCACCAGCAGGGCGACCATCGCCGTGACCACGCAGACCACGAGCAACATCCTGCGGGCTATGTTCATCTGTTCCTGCCAAAGTGAAGGCATGGTCCATCTCCTGTCCTGAAGGGTGTATCACCTGCTATCCGCCTAGTATACCAAAGGAGTCAAGGGAAGGTCCGCTGCCCTTACGGTATACTTCTCCTTCGAAGGACGGTTCTTGGTTCGTGCGAGCGGAAGAGGTGCGTGGATGCTCCAGGATGACAACATGCGGCGTTTGGAAGCCCTCACGGGCAGCGAGCGCATGGCTGTCATGTGCATCGGCAACATCCTGCTCCTGGACGAGGGCGTGGGTCCCGCGGTTGCCCGTGAGCTCATGGAGAACTACGACTTCCCGCCCAACGTGACCGTGCTCGACAGCGGCACCATGGGCATGAGTCTCATCGGCGACGTCGCACAATACGACTACATCCTGACCGTGGACGCGGTCGACGGCACGGGCGAGCCTCCGGGGACGGTCTTCCACTTCCTGCCGCAGGATATGGCGGAGAACCGCATCTTCCATGGGGCGCACGACACCCGCTTCATCGACGTGTTGGAGGCGAGCGCCCTGCTGGGCCACGAACCGGCGGGGGAGTGCATTGGCGTCCAAATCGAGAACATGAGTCCCTCACAGCTGGTGATAGGTCTGACGCCGCAGGTGGCGGCAGCTGTGCCCTTGCTGTGTGAAACCGTCCTGGCTACTCTGTACGGCCATGGAGTGCGTGGTATCATCGACCGGTCCACGGGCATGGAGGTCTGTGGACCACGCGAACCCCGCGATTAGATCGAGAGAGGAAGCGAGATGGCAAAGAAGGAGAGCGTAGCGCTGGAGTCCATCGAGAACAGCCTGCTCCAGACCGCCAATCTGAGCCCCGCCGTGCTCACCCAGATATACACCAACGCCTACATCGATGCCGCGGCCGACGAGCAGGGAGAGGTCTCCCTCACCATCGATGGCATCATCATCAACATGCGCATCCTGCAGAGCGAGCCGCTCATCCTGCTCTACGCCTTCTGGCCCCTGAACCCCCATGTCCCCATGAAGGACTGTCTCAAATTGTGCAACGACATCAACGACCATATGTCCCTGGTGCGCTGCAGTGTCGTCGAGGCGCAGGACGACAAGCCCCCCTTCCTGTGGGTGGACTACGTGCTCGTGACCAAGGGTGGCATCACCTCCCGTGAGATCGTGGGCGCGACACGCACCTTCGCCAACGCCATCGGCGATGGCCTGGCGCGCTTCGGTACCAGCGGCATGTTCGCCCAGGATTAGGAGGGAGCTCACGATGGCCAAGATCAAGGGTCTCATCCCTGCGAAGGACATCACCGCGGAGAACATCGTCACGCTGCTCAACGAGAACCGCATGACCGCCCGCATCGACGACGACGGCGACATCCTGGCGAACGTTTCCGGAACCAACATCATCATGGACATCAAGGGTCCGCTGCTGCGCATGCATGCCATCTGGAGCGTGCGCGAGGGCATCCGTCGCGATGAGGTCGAAGAACTCGTCGCCGCGGTGAACGCCAACGCGCCCCTGGTGCGCTGCAGCATCCCCAAGAACCCCTTGGCGGAAGGCGAGGGCTACCGCATCTGGGCCGACTACCAGCTGCTTCGTGATGGCGACCTGACCACCACCAAGCTCCTGGAATGCATACGCTACTTCGTCCGATGGATGAACCAGGCGCTTGACGAATACGACATCCAGAAGATCCTCGGATAGGAGCGCACGGTGGACGAGCAGGAACTGCAAGCCCGCAAAGCATTCGAGTTGCCCCAGCCCATCAAGCCCTTCAGCCTTGCCGCCTTCGCCATGCCGCCCATCTGGGGCGCCGGACACGGCCAATTCATCCCGTTGCTCTTCTATCCTCTTTGGATCTTCGTGGATGACATGATCATGAGCGCCGTCAAGGGTCCCAATGCACTCAACATCGTCGGGTCCATCCTGATGGTCGCCGGAATGATCGCCATCAGTTTCGCCTATGCGCGCATCTCACCCAAGCCCGCCTACTACCGCGTGAAGGACAAGGTGAGCCCCCAGGACTACGCCAGGAAGGAGAAGGTCTGGGACATCACGATGGTTGCGCTGGGCGTGATCATGCTCGCTGCAGCGACCGTCTACAACCTGCATTTGATCGAGGTCCTGTAGGGCTCGCGTCCGGTGGGCAACGATACTTCACCGCCCCGCACTCACTTCCCCGCGCTGGGGCAGATATCCGCCAACTCACATTCGCCGCAGCGTGGGCGATTGGCTATGCACACCTCGCGCCCGAAGAGTATCCATTGGCTGTTGACCGGCTTCCACAGTTCGCGCGGGATGAGCTTCAAGAGGTCCTGCTCGGTGGCACTGGGGTCCTTGGCACTGGAAAGGCGCAGCTTGTGCGCCAAACGGAAGACGTGCGTGTCCACGGCGATGCCCTCGACCTGCCCGAACGCCTCGTTCATCACGATGTTGGCGGTCTTGCGCCCCACGCCCGGCAGCGTCTGCAACTCCTGCATGGTATGCGGCACCTCGCCACCGAAGTCGCTCAGGATCCTCTGTGCACAACCCACGCAGTTCCTGGCCTTGGTTCGATAGAAGCCGATGCTGTGGATGACCTGGGCGATCTCATCCGGGTTCGCCTGTGCCATGCTCACGGCATCTGGCCAGCGGGAGAACAGCTCGGGTGTGACCTTGTTCACGGCCGCATCGGTCGTCTGGGCGGATAAGAGCACCGCGATCGTGAGGGTGAACGGGTCGTGGAAATGCAGCGCCGGTTGCGCATCGGGATAGCGCTTGCCCATGCGCTCGCAGACCTCGATCGCCCGCTCGCGCTTCCTCTTCTGACTCTCCCTGGGCATCCGCCACCAACTCCTTCGCGCTTATCTCCAACGTTCGCAGTGTAACAGATGGCAACCCATGCGCCCAGTGTGGCAACAACGGCTGCGGGCTGTGCTATCATGTGCCACACCCCGCCCGGATCCCCGAAGCGGGCTTTTGGCGTTGCACCACTTCAAGGAGCTGCTCGTGATCATCGATCATATCCAGCGCATACTGGGCATCAGCCCTGACTTCGAACTCATCCGCGACCGCCTGATGGCGGGCGACGATGCCAGCCTGGGCCTGCCTCAGTCGGCTCGTCCGCTCATCACCGCGGCGCTCTTCTGCGCCCGCCCCCGCCCCATGCTCGTGTGCGTCGCCGGCGAGGAGACGGCCGATCGCTACGCCCATTCGCTCGCGGCCTATCTGGGGCGTGAGCGTGTGATGCGTCTGCCCCTGCGCAGTGACTACCCCTGGCAGGAGAGCGGCGGTCCAGACCTCGCGCAGGTCGCCCAGCGCTGCCAAGCGCTGCATGCGCTCTCATGCGGCGTCAATGTGATCGTCGTCTGCAGCATGGCCGCCCTCATGCGCTGCCTTCCTCCCAAGGATGCCGCCCCCTTCACACCACTCGAACTGGCTGCGGGAACGTCGATCGAGTTCGAGGCCCTGGCACCCCGCCTGCTCGACATGGGTTACCAGCGCTTGGAGGAACTCGACGGCCCCGGCACCTTCCGGCTGCAGGGCGACAATCTGGACATCTTCCCCGCCAGCAGCCCGTATCCGGTGCGCGCGAGCTTCTTTGGTGACGAACTCGACGAACTGCGTCGCATCCTGCCCGCGACCGGGCAGTCGATCGGCGACATCGACCACATGACCCTCTATCCCTGTCGCGAGTTCAGGGTGTCCAAGAGCGGACTGACGCGCCTGCGCCGCACGTTCTTCCGCAAGCTGCAGGAGGACGACGAACTCGCCCATCAGGTGGAGATGCTCGAGCAGGGTATCCCCTTCGCGGGCATGGACCGCTTCCTGCCCCAACTCTTCGCGCAGACCAGCTGGGCGGCCGACTACCTGCACCCCAACACCCTGCTTGTGCTGGCGGAGCCGCGCTCGCTGCTCGATGACGCTCTGCGCGCCTACGACGACCTGCAGGTACGCAGCAGCACTGCGCGCATCCCGCTCGATGGTCTCTACCTGCATCCCGCCAAGCTCGAGTTCGGTAGCCAGCAGCGTCTCACCTTCATGAGCATCATCCGCAGCGGCGCCAGCGTGGATGCGGACCTGCAGGTGAAGCGTCCCGACCTCACGGGAACCCAGGAACGTTTCATGGGCGGCCTGCGCTCCCTGGTCGCCTCCAACTACACCGTGCTCCTGAGCGTGCCGTCCTACCAGGTGCGACGTAGCGTCGAACTCGAGTTGTCCGATGCGGTGCTGCCCTTCCAGGAGGTACTCGAGGGCAGGCCGGATGCCACGGCACCCGATGGCGACCCTGCAGCGCTTATCCCCAGCGACCGCCGCTTCCTCGAGCCCGGCATCGTGAACGTGGTGGATATCGACGTGCCCGCGGGCATGATCATTCCCAGCGCGCACCTTGCCATCGTGTCACTCGCGGATGCCAGCAGTCGCCAGGCCGCCGCTGCCAGACGCAGCCACCGCAAGGTGGACCCCACCAGTATCAGCTTCCCCTACAAGCCCGGTGACTACGTGGTGCACTCGATGCACGGCATCGCACTGTTCAAGGAGTTGCTGAGGCTTGAGATGGCCGGTGTGGAACGCGACTACCTGCTGCTCGAGTATGCGGCGGGGGATAAGCTCTACGTTCCCGTTGAACAGCTCGAGAAGGTGACCCGCTATGTGGGGCCGCAGGGTGCCGCTCCACGTCTGACCAGGCTCAACAGCAGCGACTGGAACCGCACGGTGGGCAAGGCGGGACGCGCCGCCAAGAAGATGGCCTTCGACCTGGTCGACCTCTACGCGCGTCGCTCCACCGTGACCGGCTTCAAGTATTCCCCCGATACCTCGTGGCAGAAGGAGATGGAGGCCACCTTCCCGCACCAATGCACGCCCGACCAACTCGCCGCCATCGACTACATCACCGCTGATATGGAATCGGATAAGCCCATGGACCGTCTCATCTGCGGCGACGTTGGCTTTGGCAAGACGGAGGTCGTGCTGCGTGCCGCCTTCAAGGCCGTGCAGGACAATCGCCAGGTGATGGTACTCTGTCCCACCACCATCCTCGCGCAGCAGCACTTCACCACCTTCAGCGAACGCTTCGAACCCTTTGGCGTGCACGTGGAGGTGCTCTCGCGTTTCCGCAGCAAGAAGCAGCAGCGCGAGGCGCTCGAGGGCTTCGCGGCCGGTACGGTCGATGTGATGGTGGGCACGCATCGTCTGCTCTCACGCGATGTGAATCCCAAGAACCTGGGTCTTGTGATCATCGACGAGGAGCAACGTTTCGGCGTGCAACACAAGGAACAGCTCAAGAACATCCGCGAACAGGTGGATGTCATCACGCTCTCCGCCACGCCCATCCCGCGCACCCTGCAGATGGCGCTCTCCGGTGTGCGCGATATGTCGCTCATCGAGACCCCGCCGCCGGAACGTACCCCCATCAGTGTCTACGTTGGCGAATGGGATGAGGATGTGGTGAGCGCCGCCATCCGCACGGAGCTGGAGCGGCATGGCCAGGTCTACTACGTCTCCAACCGCGTGCGAACCATCGAGGAGGCGCTCGCGCGTGTGGAGGCTGCCGCGCCCGAGGCCCGCTGTGCTGTCGCCCATGGCCAGATGAGCGAGCGCGAGCTGGAGCGCGTGATGGAGTCGTTCAGCGCACGCGAGATAGACGTGCTCGTTGCCACCACCATCATCGAGAGCGGCCTGGACAACCCCCATACCAACACGCTCATCATCGAGGACTCGCAGCGCCTTGGTCTGGCTCAGCTCTATCAGCTCAAGGGACGTGTGGGCCGCAGCCACAGTCAGGCCTACGCGTATTTCCTGTTCCCCGGGCAGGGCGTGCTCACCGAGAACGCCACGGACCGCTTGACCGCCATCAGCGAGTTGCAGGAGCTGGGCAGCGGCACCAAGATCGCCCTGCGTGACCTGGAGATACGCGGCGCCGGCAACATGCTGGGTGCAGAGCAGAGCGGTAACATCAGCGCCGTGGGCTTCGACCTGTACGCCCAGATGCTGCAGGACGCCATCGCCGGCGTGCGCGGCGAGGATCGAATCGCGCATCAGGACATCAAGGTCGATCTGCCCGGACAGTACTTCCTGCCCGAGGACTACATCCCCGCCACCGACGAGCGCATGCTCTGGTACCGCCGCCTGGCCGCGGCGGTGTACCCGGAACAGGTACAGGAGCTCGCGGACCAGCTGCAGAGCCACTACGGCATGCTGCCCCAGCCAGCCGTGAACCTGGTCGACCGCTGCTGTATCAAGGCGCTCGCCGCCCCGTGGGGCATCAACACGATCGCCAAGTTGGGCAGCAAGGTGGTTATGCAGCCGGTCGAACTGCCACGCGATGCCTATGTCGCGGCCGTGCGCCATGGCTGCGTCTACATCACCAAGACCAAGAAGCTCACCCGCGCGATCGCCTTCGGCGAGGAGCCCTTATCCACCGCATTGGGCATGTTGGAGGTCCTGCCGCGCTTGGAGGAGGATGCGCAGGAGCTGGACTAGTCGCCCGCCGGCGTTCGCGTGGTTGACAGTGAACGCGCTTGAGGGGAAAATGCAACACTGTCCGTGGGGATGTGGCTCAGCTGGGAGAGCATCGCGTTCGCAACGCGGGGGTCGTGGGTTCGAATCCCATCATCTCCACCACGAGTATCCGTTGCGGGTATCCACCCGCAGTTGACATAGAGTGGCGCGATCCGCCGCTCGATCCAAAGAGACGACCTGAACAGGGTCGTCTTTCCATTTCCCCTGTATAAAGCTTCGTCGTGTCCGCTGTGGACCGTAGTTCGCCGTTAGCGGATGCGCTCCTATCTCCCACTTGACCATGACGTTACGTCATACCCTATCTTGCGTCCCAAGATGACGGACGAGTGTGCGGAGAAGAACGTGCCAGATCAGGACTATCTCACGGTTGGACAGTTGGCCCGCAAGGTGGGCAGTACCGTCAGGAGCATCCAATACTACGACCAGCAGGGACTCCTGGCGCCCTCGGCCAAGGGGCCCGCCAACCAGCGCCTTTATTCGCCCGAGGACGAGGCTGCGCTCTATCGCATCCTGACCCTCAAGTACCTTGGCCTCTCGCTCTCAGATATCAAGGAGAAGCAGGACTCGATCAACGATTCATCCAGTTTCCGCGAGGTGTTGTCAGCGACCATGGAGACCCTGGAGGAGGACTTCCAGTCCCTGGTGAAGAGGCTCACCGTATTGCGCTCCCTGTTCAAGCAGGCCGGTGAGGATCCCATGACGGTCGATTGGATGTCCTGCGCGCACATCATCGAGTCGGCGCAGAGCGAGGGTGCCCTGTTCTGGCATCGTCTGGAGGATGCGCCTCCTGTGGCGGAGCAGAACACGGACAGCGCCGCCACCCGCCAGCGCAGCATGGCCGTCGTGAGGTGGCACGAACTCATAGCCGACACCATCAGCTTGATGAACGACGGCGTCGCGCCATTCGATGAGCGCGGCAGGAGACTTGCCGAACGCTATCTCGACTTGGATGCGGAAAGCTCGGGCTCCCTCGAGCAGATGTTCGAGATAGCCCATGGCATGTCGGCCCACCATGCCGGTGGAGGTGCCTTCGAAGCTCTCAGGTACCGTGTCGTGGGGTACATCCAAGCGGCAGTCGCCGCATATGAAAACGGCGGAGACAAGGACGAGGCGGTGCCAAGATGAGGATGGGCGCGAACATCGTCTCCTGGATGACGACCAACCGTTGCAACCTCAATTGCGCGCACTGTTACCAGGATGCGGGTGAAATCCAGGAACGCGAACTCGATACGGAGGAAGCCCTTAGGCTGATCGACCAGATCGCGCGCGCCGGCTTCAGGATCATGATCTTCTCCGGCGGGGAGCCGCTTCTGCGTGATGACATCTTCGAGCTGGTGGCACATGCCGCGAGCAGGGGGCTGCGCCCCGTGTTCGGTTCGAACGGCACGCTGATCACGGCCGATGTGGCGCACCGCCTCAAGCAGGCGGGCACCGTCGCCATGGGTATCAGCCTCGACTCGCTGGATGCGAAGAAGCATGATGGGTTCCGAGGCCTCGATCACGCCCTCGACCTGACGCTCCAGGGTATCGAGAACTGCAAAGCGGCTGATCTGCCTTTCCAGATCCACACGACGGTGCTGGATTGGAACCGTCAGGAGATCTGCGCCATCACCGACTTCGCAGTGGAGCTTGGTGCCCGCGCGCATTACATCTTCTTCCTCATCCCGGTGGGAAGGGGAGAGTCGATACAGGGTGATGCGCTCGAGGTACGGGAGAACGAAGAGCTTCTGCGCAGCATCATGCGCAAGCAGCAGGAGACGGGCATCGTCATCAAGCCCACCTGCGCACCGCAATTCGTGCGGGTGGCCAAGCAGTTGGGTGTGAAGACGCCCTTCTCCCGCGGCTGTCTGGCTGGGCTCAGCTATTGCGTCGTGGGCTCGCAGGGCATCGTGCGCCCCTGTGCCTACATGACTCAGGAGGCGGGCGATGTGCGCCAGCAACCCTTCGATCGCATCTGGGAGAGCAGCCCCGTCCTGGAGCGGCTGCGCAGCCGCGCATACTCGGGAGCCTGCGGGGGCTGCGATTTTCGGGACGGTTGCGGTGGCTGCAGAGCACGTGCCGCCTACTACCATCAAGGGGACTACCTCGCGCAGGATGACTACTGCGCGCATGGTCTTGGGTTGGAGATGTGAGGGTCGCGCTCCGCGATCCTCGATCGAATGGAAGGAGGATGGAGTATATGAAGAAGGGACTGCTCGTTCTCATCATGGCGTTGTCTTTGGCGGCCTTCGCCTTGAGCGCTTGCGCCACGGGAGGTGGGCAGGACGCCACGGACCCCGCGAACACAACCGTCGAACAGACGGCGGTCGAGCAGGCGCCGGTGCCCAGCTCCATCACCTTCACGGATGACCTGGGCAACGTGGTCACCGTGCCCTACCAGCCCCAGCGCGTGGTGGCCTGCATGGGCAGCTTCGCTGATATCTGGCAACTCGCCGGAGGAAGCCTCGTGGGTGCGGCGGAGGAATCATTCGGCGATTACGGCATCGACCCCGCCACGGTGGCATCCATCGGCGGCTTCAGCACTCCCGATCTCGAGGCGATCCTGGCGCTCGAGCCCGACTTCGTGATCTGCACGGGTGCGACGGCTGGCCGCGGCGGCACCGATCAGACAACCATGGCATCGAGCTTCGCCCAAGCGGGCATCCCAGTCGCCTACTTCACGGTCACCACCTTCGATGACTATCTGCGCATGCTGGAGATCTGCACGCGGATCACGGGCAACCAGGACGCGCTCGCCCGCTATGGCACGAGCCAGCAGGAGGCGATCGATGCCGCCGTCGCCAAGTACGCGCCCAAAGCGCAGGGCAAGACCGTCGCGCTGCTCATCAGCTACTCCAGTGGCGTGCGCGTACAGGGTTCCAGCACTCAGACCGGCGATATGCTGGCGGACCTGGGCTACACCAACATCACGGACCTCAACCCCAGTCTGCTGAAGGACTTCAGCATCGAATCGCTCATCGAGGCCGACCCGGACTACATCCTGCTCATCCCCATGGGCGCCGGCCCCGAGGAGACCCAGAAGGCCCTCTCCGCCTTGACCGCTTCCCCTGCATGGCAGTCACTCACGGCGGTTCAGGAAGGCCGTCTCGTGATCCTGGACTACGACATGTACGTGAGCAAGCCCGATGCTCGCTGGGCCCAAGCCTACGAGAACCTGGGTGCCGCCCTCCAGAACTGACCTCCGGCTTCCATGGCCAGCGGCACCGGCAAGGACCATACGGACAACGGGCACCGGGTGCGCCCGATGCTCGTGTACGGGCCATTGGCTGTCGCCCTGCTGCTGGCCTGCATCGCGGCGCTCATGCTGGGTTCCAGCTCCGTGGGGTCGGCGGACCTGTTCGCTCTCATCACCGGCGGCGAGCTTCCCAGGAGCGCCCGTAACATCCTGCTCACCGTGCGCATACCCCGCGTCATAGCCGCCATCCTCTCCGGCTGCGCTCTGGCGACGGCCGGTGCCATCATCCAGGCCGTGCTCAACAACCCGCTGGCGAGCCCCAACATCATCGGCGTCAACGCGGGTGCGGGACTCGCGGTGCTGCTCATGTCATCGCTGTTCCCGGCTGCTGTGTTCCTCCTGCCCGCAGCAGCCTTCGCGGGCGCGCTCATCGCCGCTCTCCTGGTCTTCCTCATCTCCGCGCGGACGGGCGCCAAGCAACTCACCGTGATACTGGCCGGTATGGCTCTCACCGCCATCTTCGGTGCCGGGATGAACACGATCCTCATCGTCGACCCGGATGCCTACATCGGTGCATCCGTGTTCCTGGTGGGCGGATTGTCCGGAGTGCGCATGGAACTCCTGCTGGCACCTGCGGTCTGCATCGCCATGGGTATCGTCCTGGCATGCTTCCTCGCGCGCCATCTGAACGTGCTCTCATTGGGCGATCAGGTCGCCCATTCCCTGGGAATGGATGTGTTCCGCGTTCGTGTGCTCGCTTTGGCCGTGGCGGCGCTTCTGGCGGGTTCCGCGGTCAGCTTCGCAGGTCTCCTGGGTTTCGTGGGCTTGGTGATACCCCATCTCGTGCGCTTCATCATCGGTCATGACAACAAGCGCGTCCTGCCTGCGAGCGCTCTGAGCGGTGCGTTGTTCGTCGTGCTCTGCGACCTGCTCGCGCGCGCTCTCTTTGCGCCCTACGAATTACCCGTGGGCATCCTCATGGCATTCCTGGGTGGTCCCTTCTTCATCTACCTCATCGTGCGCAGGAGGAATACCGATGTCTGAGGTATCCCCCTCCACTCCCGCAATCAGGGCTTCATCGTTGCGTTTCGGCTATGGGAAGACCCTGCTCTTCGACGGGTTCGATCTGGACATCCCCCAGGGGGTCACCACCGGAATCGTCGGCCCCAACGGCAGCGGGAAATCGACGCTCCTCAAGCTGTTCTGCGGTTTGCTCGTGCCCCAGGCGGGGGAGATATGTCTGGCAGCCACTCCGTTGTCCGGCCTTTCTGATCGCGAGCGCGCCAAGTTCATCGCCTTCATGCCGCAGGACAACTCGGCTGTGCATATGAGTGTCGCCGACCTGGTCATGAGCGGTCGTTTCTGCCACCAGGGCTTCCTGCATCTGCCTTCGAGTGAGGATGAGCTCATCTGTCAGGAGGCCATGGAACTCGCAGGCTTGTGCGGCCTGTCGCAGCGCTCCGTCGGTTCGCTCTCCGGTGGCCAGCGTCAACGAGCCTACTTCGCCATGGTGTTGGCCCAGCGCGCTGGGACGCTCCTTCTGGATGAACCCACCAGCGCTCTGGACATAGGAGCTTCCCACCAGGTGATGCGACTCGTTTGCGACATCCAGGCTCAGCGCGGGGGTACCACCGTCGTCGTCCTGCACGACCTCGATCTCGCTCTGCGCTATTGCGACCACGTGATCGTCATGCAGGATGGCCGTGTCGCCGCCCAGGGGACGGCAAACCAGCTTGCGGATGCCGGGGTTCTCGGACAGGTCTTTGGTGTCCACATCCATTCCACGCAGACGCCCTTCGGCCGTTGTTGGTCCTTCTTCCCCAATCCACAGGGCGACTGAAGCCGGGAGGGTCCACTTCGCCCTCGCGGTCATCGCCATCCAGCGCGAAACGGTGTATCGTATCGCAGGAAGCGTTTCGATCCGCATGCACGGTCCGTTGAGCATGCGGTGTCCATCCTGGAGGGGAACATGTCGATCGACCGTGTGAGGGAGTATCTGGCGGATAAGGGCGCGGCTGACCGCATCCTCGAGTTCGAGGTCTCCAGCGCCACGGTCGAACTCGCGGCGCTGGCTGTGGGCGTCGAGGGCGCGCGCATCGCCAAGACGCTCTCCTTCCACGTGGGCGAGGATGTCGTGCTGGTGGTTTGCGCCGGCGACGCGCGTATCAACAACCGCGCGTTCAAGGACCGCTTCGCTGTGAAGAAGGTCAAGATGCTCTCTCATGATGAGGCGGAGGAACTCGTGGGTCATGCCGTGGGCGGCGTCTGTCCCTTCGCGGTCAATCCCGGTGTGCAGGTGTACTTGGATGAGTCGCTGCGTCGCTTCGACACCGTCTTCCCCGCTTGTGGCAGCAGCAACAGCGCCATCGAGGTCTCGCCCGACGAGCTCGAGCAGCTCTGTGAGGCCGATGGCTGGGTGGATGTCTGTACACTGCCTTCCGCCCCGGTGCCCGCCACGACCGTCGTGACCACCGCGCTTATCAGCTGTGTTCTCCTGGGTTGCCTCCTGTTCGCGGGGTGCGAACGTGAGGAACCGGTCGCGGTGACACATGAGCCCACGCCCACCTTCACCGAGCTTTCCGATGCCGAGCCCACTCCCGAACAGATCGCCGCTCGTCAGGCACGCGAGGAGGAGGCCGCGCGTCAGGCGGCCGAAGCGGCGCGCCAGCAGCGCCTGGCGGAACTCTGGGACGAGCTCGACGTGCAGCGTGACATGCGTGACAACCTCGACCATGGCCCCAAGGGCGCCGAATACCAGAAGTACATCGTGCTGCATGACACGGAAGGCAGCAGCAGCGGAAGCTCCGTCATCTCCTGGTGGGCGGGCAACGGCAACCAGGTTGCCGCGCATTTCGTGATCGATAAGGACGGCACCATCTGGCAGTGCGTCGAGATCGACCGTATCGCGCACCATGCGGGCTTCGGCGACGCGGGTCACAACGACTACTACGGCGTCGCGGACGAGTCGCGCGATGACAAAGCCGGCACCAAGCCCATCGGCTCATGGGCACCTGACTATGGCATGAACTCGTATTCCGTGGGCATCGAGATGGTGCACGTGGGCGATGGCAGCGGATATCCGGAGGCGCAGCTGGAGGCCCTCGACAAACTCATCGAGTACATCGACCTCTACTACGGTTTCGAGAGTGAGATCATCGACCACAAGATGTGGCGCAGCGGTAACTCGGATACCTCCGCGCAGTTCGCGGGCTACCTGGAGAACTACCGCGATCATCGCACGCATGACTAGGCCGCTTGCCAGCTGATAAAAGGAAAACCCGCCTGACAAGGCGGGTTCAGGATGCTGGATGGTAGGCCGCAGGGGGATCGAACCCCTGACCTTGGGATTAAGAGTCCCCTGCTCTACCAGCTGAGCTAGCGGCCCACGGACAAGATACGCTGACCCCACGAACTTGGCAAGAGAAAAGTTTTTCTCGCTCGCAAACGGCGCATGAACGGTTATACTAATGAGGTTGCGCCTAAAACGAAAGCCCCACCGCAGTTCGCGGTGGGGCTTCTTGTTCTCTATCGGATGCGATCGGCTAGTAGTGGATGACCACGGGCAGACCCAGGTACACCATGCCGAAGAGCGTTTGCGCATCGCCGTAGGACATGTTGATGCAGCCGTGCGAACCCGCATAGGTGTAACGGTTGCCTCCGAACCACGGCTGCCATGTCGCATCGTGGAAGCCGACGCCGGTCCAGGTGACGCGCATCCAGTAGGCGACGGGAGTCTCGTACTCGTAGCTACCATCGGCGCGACGGTCACCGCGCAGGGTGCGGTTGCGTTGGATCTCCAGGATGCTCCACACGCCGTCGGGGGTGATGCGCTGGGGAGTGGGACGACCGGTGACGACGTCAGCCTCGAAGATGACCTCACCGTTGCGGATGCGCCTCATGTGCTGGGTGCTCAAGTTGAGCTCGATGTAGTCATCGCCCCAGTCGGCTTCGCTATGGGAGACACCCTTGGAATGCCAGTAGGCCTCGCGGTTCTGCGACTGCTTGGTCTCGAACATCTTGGTGATCTCCTCGATCTCCTTGGTGTTGTTCAGGTTCCAGCCGTAGGTACCGCCGCTCACGGTGTAGGTGTTGCCATCGACTGAGGTGAAGGTGCGCTTGGTGCCCACGGTGTCGTAGCGGTCGGAGAGGCTGTAGACGTAGTCGTGGATGGCGTTCTTATCCACATTGCCGTATTCGTCGACCCAGTTGATGAAGGTGGTGGCATCCAGGCGCTCCACCACGCCGTCACCCAGATCGAGGATCAGGATGAAGGGGCACAGACGGTTGTAGCGGTCCACTTCCTCGAGGATCTCGGGGCTGGCGGCCTCGACCTGCGGGTGCGTGTAGATGTCGAGCTGCTCCAGGTTGATGGCAGGCTTGAAGTCGCACATGGCGGCATGCACATAGGAGCGCAGCTCACCGGGGGAGAGGACGGTGCCGGGCTTCTCGTCGGCGATGTAGTACTGGTCGGTATCCCAATCGAAGTCGATGAAGGCGTTCTCGGGCTGCTCCATGCGGCTGACGTCGGTGGCCTTCAGACCGTCGACGGCTTCACGCAGCTTGGCCTCGTCGATGTTCACGGTGGGAGCGACCGCATGCTCGTACTTCTGGAAGAAGCTGGCGGGCCACATCCAAGCAGGCTGGTTCTTCAGCAGGTTGTCGACCTTGTAGTCGTGCACGTACTCCATGCCAACCTGTTCGCCGGTGATGTACTCGACATGCCTGGGGCCGGCCGCCTCGATACCCTCCTCGGGCGGGAACTCGACGTACACCTCCACGGTGTCACTGGTGTCGGACTTGCCGTTGGCGCCCTTGACATCCACCCACAGGTAGTAGGTGCCCGCCTTGAGGGGAGTGAAGGTGCTGGAGGTGGCGCTGGTCATCTCGCCGGTCTCCTTGATGGTGGAGCTCCAGTCCTCGCCCCACTGGCCTTCCCAGCTCCATGCATAGTTGTAGGTGAGACTGGTGGTGTCGCCCTCGATGACGACGGAGTACTCGAGCTCCTCACCGACGTACGCCTCGGAGGGGGCGGAAACATCCGCGATCTTCCACTCACCGGGGCCGAGGGGCTTGCTCACTTTCACCCAGACACGCTTCGAGGTGAGTTCCTCGCCCTTGGAGTCCTGGATGTCCACCCACAGGTAGTAATAGCCTTCCTTCGTGGGGGTGAAGCTGCTGGAAGTGGCGGTGGTCATGGTGCCGGTGGCCTTCTTGGTGGAGTTCCAATCGTCGCCCCACTTGCCTTCCCAGCTCCATGCGTAGTTGTAGCTGAGGCCGTTCTTATCACCCTTGATGATGGCACTGAACTCGACGGTCTCACCGATGTTGGCGGTCTTGGGCGCATCGATGCCCTGGAACTCCCAGACGCCCTCCTCGAACTTCTCGGCATTCACCTTCTTCGCGACGATCTGTGCGACACCGTCGCGCTTCACTTCCTTGCCCTCGATGATGGGGATGTCATCGCCTTCGTAGCCGCGCTCCTGGATGGCGAGCCTGTAGTCCTGCGTTTGGGCGGCCAGGACCTGATCCGCATAGGAGATGGGCCTCAGGCTCACGTCCTGACCGTTGATGGTGGTGTTGGGGAGGAAGATGTGGTTGAACGTCACGACGCCACCCGCATAGACGGCGGCCACGGTACCGACGGTGGCGACAGCGGCGATGAGGCCCTTCCTGTGCTCGCGGAACCACTCCTTGACATCGACTGGCTCGCGTTCCTTGGAATGCTTCGCCGTTGGAGCGGAGTGTTTGCCGGTCTTCTTGATGGAGTGCTTGCCCTTGCCCGTCTTGACGATGGCGGTGGTATCGCTCTCAGCGGGGATGATGGGCTCGAAGTCGGCGTTCGGATCGTAGGGGTCGTTCACGGGCTCGAAGTCCGCACTGGGGTCGTAGGGAACCTGTGCGGGGGCGACGGGCGCCATGACCTCGGTGGGTTGGGCGTCCAGGGCGGCTTCCTCCTGGGCGACCAGCTTCTCGATGTCCTGTGCGACGATGGGCTCGCTGTCGAAGGCCTCCCAAGCGGCTTCCGTCTCGGATGCCGCGTTCCACGACGCGGGGGCTGCTGCATCCTTGTCGCCCGAGAGGACGTCGTCGAGGAGGCTGTCCTCGAAATCGTCCAGTGTAATGTGCTTGTCCATGCGGGACCCTGCTTTCCGTGCATACCATATATATAGCCGCGATGCGGCTCCATAGACCAACAGACGATACTTTAGCACATACCGGATGGATGCGAAGCCACCCATAGGTGGTAGGCGGAAAAGGGTTACAATATACCGTATGAAGGACGGATCGGAGGTTCTTATCCCATATATTGGGGATAAGCCAAGAGGGAAGCAGGTGAGAATCCTGCACGGTACCGCCGCTGTATGCGCCAAGACTCGGGCGTGGGCCGCAGGGCCCGGTCACTGGGAAACCGGGAAGGCTGTTCCGAGGCGCGGACGACGGATGCGGACCCCACGTGTGCCAGGCGCGGGGGACGCGGAAGGCGCCCATAGGCGCGAGCCAGAATACCTGCCCTGATCCGGTCGTGGATAAGGCAACGGAATCATTGCCTACGACGAAAGGAAGAGAAAGTGAAGAACAGGTTCCTCATCCTGTTGTCGCTGCTCGCTGCCATGACGCTCGCTTGCGCCCTGGTCGGTTGTGGCGGCGGCAACAATCCCGGTGGCAACAACCCCGGTGGTAGCGGCGGCTCCGGCGATCCCGGCGACGTCGTCGTGACCGACCAACCCATCCCCGCAGCTCTCGATACCGCATCCCTGGCTTGGAGCTATGGCTTCGGGCAGCAGGGTGCCGGCTACACCATGGCCAGCGATCTGCTGGTGGTGGATGACAACGCCTATCTGGTGGCGGAAAGCGTGGGCGACGACTTCGTGACCTCGATGGGCGGCAAACTGATCATGCTCGATGGCGCCGGTAAGGTGGTCAAGGAGGTCGAGCTGCCGCTGTCCATGGAGTACAAGTGCAACCCGGTCTACGCCAACGGCATGGTCTACGTGCCGCTCACCCAGGGCCGCGTGTGCGCCTTCGATGCCAAGACCCTCGAGCAGAAGTGGCTCAATGGCCCGGTCATGCTCGATGAGATCCAGTCCTTCCAGCAGCTCTACAGCAACATGCTGGTGGACGGTGGCAATCTGTACGTGGGTTCCATGGGTGCACTCGACGAGGCCTACATGTCCCAAGAAGGTGTCATCATCTGCCTGGATGCCAAGACCGGCGACCTCAAGTGGGCCTACGAGAACACCTATGGCGGTTACTACTGGTCCGGCTTCCAGGTGAAGGGCAACAACCTGTACGCTGCCGGCGATGACGGCATGCTGCTGCAGATCGATACCACCAACGGCAAGCTCGTGAGCAGCCTCAACCTGGGCAGCGCCGTGCGCGGTGGCATCATCCTGGATGGCGACATCGTCTATCTGGCCGACGCCGCCGGTGACCTGCGTGTGGTCAAGCTGGATGCCAGTGGCAAGCCCAAGTCCCAGGAGGTCGTCGACTTCGCCGAGACCTGCAGCTCCACTCCTATCCTGGTGGATGGTAAGGTGGTGGTTGGCGGTGGTACCGCCGATTACGCCGGTATCGTGGCCGTGATCGATCCCGCCACCCTCACGGTGGTCGAGACCGTGTCCGCTCCCGCTCCGGTGCAGTGCAAGCCTCTGAGCATCAGCGATGACAAGGCCGGCGACTACGTGTACTTCACGTCCAACAACATGCCCGGTGCCCTGTACTACTACCAGCTGGGCAGCGGTGCGGCGCAGGCCGGTGAGTTGTTCGTTCCCGCCGAAGCGCAGCAGAACTTCTGCATCTGCTCGCCGGTGTTGCTGGGTGACGACCTCATCCTGTACAACAACGACTCCGGCAACCTCTTCGCGCTGCAAGTCCAGATAGCGCGTGAGTACTTGGCCTAAGGGCTCCCGCAAGCTCACCGTCGGGCTCGTTCTGGCGGTGAGCTTGCTCCTGGCCATCGCGCTGCCCCTTCTGGGTAGGCAGCTGATGGCCTTGCCCGCGCTGCAACCCATATTGCAGACGGTCGCTCCCGTTGCGGATGGCGGGAGCGGGGAAGTCATGTCTCCCGCGCCGGGGGGAGCGGGCGCATCCGATGAAGCGATACCTGCGGGATACATCCGAGTCGAGTTGCAGGTGAGCTGCGATGTCGAGTCCGCCGCCAACTGGCAGGGAGCGGTCGTGCTCCCCCAGGGCGCCAATGCATACGACGCCCTGCTGGGTAGCGGTCTTCTGGTCAACAGTCGCCAGACGCAGTTCGGCATCTATGTGATGGCCATCGATGGCGTTGCGGAACGCAGCCATGGTTCGCAGAGTGGCTGGAAGTACGACCTCAACGATGAGTTCGTTCCCATGTCCGCGGATAAGTGCATGCTCTCCGATGGCGACGTCCTGCATTGGTACTTCAGCGTGGATGGATGGGGTGAGCCCTGATGCCCACGCGTCTCTTCGCCAGTCATCATCCCGCGCTGCGTTTCGCCTTCTGTGCGATCGCGCTTCTCATGTGCTTCTGCAGCCTTCAACCGGTCTGCGTGGCGGTGAGCCTGCTGGCCGCCGCCTGCAACCTGGCGTTCCTGAGCGGCTGGCGCAAACTGGGCAGGCAGCTCATCTGGCTGCTGCCGATCGCGTTCCTCGCGATGGCCGCCAACGGTCTCTTCGCAGGATTGGGAGCGACCACGCTGTTCACGGTGGGTGGCATGCAAGTGACGCTCGAGGCATGTGCCTTCGGTCTTTCCGCCGGCTGCATGCTCGGTGCGGTCATCCTGTGGTTCTCCTGTTATCAGGCTTTGATGGACCGCGATGCATTCCTTTACCTATTCGGTAATATACTTCCTTTGGGCTCCCTCGTGCTCACCATGGTGATCCGCCTGATGCCCCAGCTTTTGGATAAGGGCCGCGACATCGCGGCCGCCCAGGAGGCCCTGTTGGGTTCGCAGCGGGGTGGCTTGCGCGAGCGCACGCGGCAGGCAGGGCGCATGGCGGGGACGCTCATGAGCATCAGCATGGAGGATTCGATCGCCATGGCGGATGCCATGAGGGCGCGTGGTTGGGGCAGTGGTGAACGCAGCAGCTACTCGCGCTACCACTGGAGCCGGGGGGACAGCGTGCTGGCGTTGATCCTGGGGATCGCGGCGCTTATCTGCGGCTTCCTGGTGTTCGTGGCCAGCAGCCAATTCGAGTTCTACCCGGTACTGCCCGTGCTGCTGCCGTGGTGGGGATACGTCCCGTATCTGTTGTTCCTGCTCAGCCCCCTGTGGGTCGAGCTCGCGGCACGGGTGAGGACGGGTGTTGAGAGGAGTCGAGCATGATGGATGACATCCTGGAACTGCGCGGACTGCGTTTCAGTTATCCCGATGCCTCCCGTCCCGCTCTGGATGGCATCGACCTGCGTTTGCGAGCCGGTGACTTCTGCGTGGTCTGCGGTGCGAGTGGAAGCGGCAAGTCGACGCTGCTGCGCCTGATCAAACCGCAGCTTTCCCCGGTGGGGGAACGTCAGGGTAGCATCACCTTCCGGGGCACCGATCCCGCGGCGATGGATGCACGCGAGTCGGCGGCGGCGCTGGGCTTCGTCATGCAGCGTCCGCAGGACCAGCTGGTCATGGACAGCGTCTGGCATGAGGTGGCTTTCGGGCTGGAGAACCTGGGGCTCGATCAGGAGGATATGCATCGAAGGGTTGCGGAGACAGCGCACTACCTGGGCATGAGCCCGTGGGTCACGCAGCGGGTCGCGACGCTCTCCGGTGGGCAGCAGCGCATCGTCAACCTGGCATCGGTGCTGGTCATGCGTCCCAAGCTCCTGCTTCTGGACGAGCCCATCAGTATGCTCGACCCCATCGCCGCTGCCGATTTCATCGCGCTCCTGGCGCGCGTCAACCAGGAATTGGGCATCACCGTGCTCGTGGCCGAGCACCGGCTCGATCTGCTCCTGCCCCATGCGAACAGGGTCCTGCTCCTGCAGGAGGGCAAGGCGGCTTACAGCGGTGACGTGCAGGGATTCCTGCGGCGCTGCCTGAGCGAGGGTTCCCGTGTGGATGCCGCCCTGCCTCCCGCCGCACGTCTCTGTTCGGGGGATGAGCCGTCGATTCCCGTCACCATAGCGCAGGGCCGGAACTGGCTTGCGAGCAAGCTCGTGTCTGACCCGGGCGCAGGCGAAGGGGTCTTCGCGGAACGGTCCTCAAGCGAAGGCCCCTTCGCCGAGAGCACGGCTTCGGCATCCGAGCCGCTCATCGAGGCGCGGGAGCTATGGTTCAGGTACGGAGCGCAGGAACCGTTCGTGCTGCGTGGTGCCAGCTTCGCCGCTCGTGCAGGCAAGGTGCACGCCATCGTGGGCGGCAACGGCAGCGGCAAGTCCACGCTGCTCTTCGCCCTCGCGGGCGTGAACAAGCCGCAGCGGGGGAGCGTACGCCGCGTGGGCAAGTTGCACGTGGCCGCTCTCGCGCAGGACCCACGTGTCCTGTTCGTCTGCGACACCTTGCGCGATGACCTGCGGGAATGGAGCGATCGCTTCGCCTATGACGACAGCGACATCGCCAGAGTGATGCAGCGACTCGACCTGCCCGAGAGTCTGCTCGACAGCCATCCTTTCGACCTCGCCGGGGGCGAGTTGCAACGAGCCGCCCTCGCCAAGCTGCTCCTGGCCAAGCCGCAGGTCCTGCTGCTGGATGAGCCCTCCAAGGGACTCGATGCCCAGGCGAAGGGCGACTTGGTCGGACTGCTCCATGAACTCGCGCAGGAGGGGAGTGCGGTGGTGCTCGTGTCACATGACCTCGACTTCGTCGCCGAGGCTGCGGATACCGTCTCGATGATATTCGATGGCGTGGTGGACACCACCGGCTCTGTGCGGGACTTCTTCGTCGGCAACCTGTTCTACACCTGCGCTGTAGGGCGCTTATCCCAGGGAATCATCGAGCCCTGTGTGACCTTCGAACAATTGCGTGAGCGCCTGGAGGCCGTGCGTTGAAGCGTGCACTCGACATAGCCGAACTCGTCATGGTGCTACTGGTTCCAGCGGCGCTCATCACATGTGCGCTTCTGGGCGTACGTAACAGCGGTGTGCTCACGGCATCCATCGCGGGCGTTGCCGTGCTGCCCTTCTTCCTGAGTTTCGAGCGCAGCAAACCACGTGCGCGCGACCTCATGCCCGTGGTCGTGCTCACCGCCATCGCCAGTGCGGGTCGCCTGCTGTTCGCGCCTTTCCCGGGCGTCAAACCCGTCGCCGCCATCGTGATCGTGGGTGGGCTTTCGTTCGGGCGCCAAGCGGGCTTCCTGATAGGGGCGCTCACGGCACTCGTATCCAATCTCTTCTTCGGGCAGGGGCCCTGGACGCCATGGCAGATGTACTGCTGGGGCCTCATGGGTTATGTGGCGGGTGCCCTCGCGCAGACGTCGTTCATGAAGGGAAGGGCCGGGGTGTGCGCCTACGGCTTCGCCGCCTGCCTGGTCTACGGTCTCGTCATGGATTCGTGGTACGTGGTCTCCTATGTCTGGCCCCTCAGCTGGAAGCCCGCGCTCGCCGCCTACGCCGCCGGCCTGCCCATGACGCTCACCCAGGCCGTTGCCACGGTGCTCTTCCTGTTGGTGATCCTCGCGCCCTGGAGTCGCAAGTTCCAGCACTTCAAACGCAAGTACGGCATCTGCCAGCTGGACTGATTCCAAGCGGGCCTCTCGGGGATCTGCCAGCTTGAATGATTCCAAGCGGGCCTCTCGGGGTGGGGGCCACTCGCTAGGATATCGCTCGAACCCCCACCCCTGCGGCCCGTTCGTCTCGATTCCTGCCGCTTGCCGCTTGCGTTCGCGCGCAGGAAGTCGCCCCTTCACCGTCTCCAACTGCTGTGTTATCATACGCAGGCTAATGTCCCTGTCTTGGTCGGAAACCAAGGCGATCAAAGGAGCCCATCGTGAAGGATAAGATCCATCCCAATTATGTGGAGTGCACCGTTCGCTGCTCCTGCGGCAACGTGTTCAAGACCCGCTCCACCAAGCCCGAACTCCGCGTCGAGCTTTGCAATGAGTGCCATCCCTTCTACACCGGTCAGCAGAAGTTCGTCGACACCGGTGGACGTGTCCAGCGCTTCGCCGACAAGTTCGGTTCCGCCTCCAAGGCCGCTCTCGAGCGCGAGGCTGCCCGCAAGGCTCAGAAGAAGGCCGCTGCCGAGGCCGCCCAGGCCGCTGCCAAGGCCGATCGTGAGGCCAAGGCCGCTGCCAAGGCCGAGCGTGCCGCCAAGTTCGCTGAGAAGGCCGCCAAGGAAGCCGCTGCCGCCGCTGCAGCCGCCGAGGCTGCCGAGGCTGCCGTCGAGGAAGCCGCTGAGTAGTCGCGAACGTCGCGCCCTCACCGATACGCGCAAGGATGGGACGGGGATTCATCCCCGTCCCTTTCGTTTTGAGCGTTATACTGTCCCGAAGGATTCCCACACGGAAGGAGGCCCTCATGGACGTCAGACTCCTCTACCACACCCAGGACCCCGAGCGTGCCGTCGCCACAGCCGCCCGCCTGTGCTATGCCCCCGTGGGCGCCGCTGAACTCATGGAGACCCTCGACGAGGAACGCGCCCGCAAGGTGCTCTCCGTCATCATGAAGGGCGGTCACTTCTCCTGCCTCGAGCACGCCAGCTACACCTTCGCCATCGAAGGCGTCTCGCGTTCCCTCACCCACCAGCTGGTGCGTCACCGTCTTGCCAGCTTCAATCAACAGTCCCAGCGCTACGTGGCCTTCAAGGCTGAACCCGAGTTCATCATCCCCGAGACCGTCTCGAGCGATCCGGACCGTCTCGCCGTCTTCAACGAGGCCACCGCGCACGCCTTCGAGGCATTCAAGAAGCTCATGGAAGCCGGTGTCCCCGCCGAGGACGCCCGCTCTCTGCTCCCCAACGCCACTGAGACCAAGATCGTGGTGACCATGAACGCGCGCGAGCTCCTGCACTTCTTCGAGGTGCGTTGCTGCCGTCGCGCCCAATGGGAGATCAAGGAACTGGCCGACCGCATGCTCGAGCTCGTGAAGCCCACTGCTCCCTACATCTTCCTGGATGCCGGCCCTGCTTGCCGCCGTGGGCCCTGCAAGGAGGGCAAGATGACCTGTGGTCAGCCCTACGAGAGGGTGTATCGCTAGTTGGGAGAGATCAAGGAAGCCCAGAAGACCGAAGGTGTTCTGGTCACGACGCACCTAGGCGGTCAGGCCCTGATCGAGGGCATCATGATGCGCGGCCGCTACAACTGGGCCGTCGCCGTTCGCGAGCCCAGCGGCAACATCTACACCGAAGAACACGACCTCGCGTCCGGCAAGAAGAAGAACGCCTGGATGTACAAGCCCGTGATCCGCGGCTGCACCGCCATGGTCGAATCGCTCGTGCTCGCCTACAAGGCATTGGAGATAAGCGCGAACCACGCCTACGACTTCGAGGAGGAGGAATCTGGCGAAGGCGACCCCCAAGGGAAGGGGGCCTCGCTAGAGGACCGTTCCGCTCAAC
>JAFRFV010000076.1 GCA_017434185.1 Coriobacteriales bacterium | reverse complement strand
CGGTCGACGCTCATGCGCGCGAACGCGTAGTAGTCCTGCTTCAGGCTGCGCACGGTCACGGCGTTCACCTTCACGGGGTCGAAGCCCCAGTCCAGCGCCGCCTGGATGCCCGCGAGCGTGTCCTCCAGCTCGCCGCGACGGGTGATGAAGCGGAACTGGATGGGGTCGAGCGTGTCGAGTGAGATGTTCACGCGGTCCAGTCCGACCTCCTTGAGTTCCGGAGCCATCTTGGCCAGCAGGATGCCGTTCGTGGTGAGCGAGATGTCCTCGATGCCATCGATCGCCTTGATTTCGCGGATAAGCCCTGCGACTCCCTTGCGCACCAAGGGCTCGCCGCCGGTGAGGCGGATGTGCTTGACGCCCATGTCCGCGGCGATGCGCACCGCACGCACGATCTCCTCGACGCGCAGGATCTCGTCGTGCGACATCGCCTTCACGCCCTCGGGGGGCATGCAGTAGATGCAGCGCAGGTTGCAGCGATCCGTGAGCGAGATGCGCAGATACTCTATGCTGCGGCCGTAATGGTCCTGCATGCTATGCCAGCTCCTCCTGCTCGATCACCACGTGATCCTTGATATTGCCCACCAGCCACTGCAGGGCATCCACCACATGGGGACGGATGTCGCCGCCGATGAGCACGTACATGAGGCTGTCGCCCAATTCCAGGTGACCGCTGTTGAGCCACACGCGCACATAGAAGATGCCCGGCAGCTGCTTGGCCTGCTCGATGTATTCCGCCAGAAGCGCGTCGTCGTGGCTCAGGTTGAGGCCGGTCACGACGCCTGCATCCTGCATGCCACGGCGTACCTGCGCCTTGGGGGTCTCACGCACGGTGCCGTTGTGCAGCAGATACATGCCGCATTGGTACGCGTTGGGATCCTGCTTCGCCTGGGCCAGCCATTCGTTCACGTTGGGTTCCTGCATTGTCAACCTCTTATTCTAGAGTTAGTATAAACACGTATGAGTATACACCACATTCCAGCAATACAACAGAGAAAGGGTCATCGTGAGGGATCATTCGAAACATATCGAAGTGAACCGTGACGAAGCGGTACGACTTCTGTTGAGCGTGTGCGATTTCAAGCCGCGAACGGAGACCGTTCCGGTGGGGGAGGCCTGCGGCCGTGTGACCGCCGCGCCCGTGACCGCACAACTCGACATGCCCAACTGCCTGACCTGCAACATGGATAGCGTGGCGGTGCACTGGGATGACTTCAAGGATGGCATGCCCGACACCAGCGGATGGCAGCGCGGCGTGCAGTGGGAGTTCGCGAACACGGGCATCGGCATGCCCGAGGGCTTCGATACCGCCATCGTGATCGAGCACGTGCAGCTGGCCGACGACCTCTCCAGCATCTCCTTCGACGCCGCTCCCAGCAGGCAGTATGCAGGCACTTCGCCGGCGGGCAACCGCATGCACGCGGGCGATGTGCTCGTGCCCAAGGACACGCTGCTCACCCCGCTGCTGGTCTCGCTCGCAGCCAGCGGCAACAATGCGACCGTGCAGGTGTACGCCAAGCCCGTGGTGGCCTTCCTGCCCACCGGCAACGAGCTCGTCAAGCCCGGCGGCGCAGTGCCCCGCGGCAAGAACATCGAGACCAACAGCCTGCTGGCCGCCGCCAAGATCGAGGCGTGGGGCGGCATCTGCCGCGTGTGGGACATCACTCCCGATGACCCCGTGCTTATCCGCAAGGCCGTGTGCGAGGCGGCCGCGCAAAGTGACATCGTGGTGCTCAACGCCGGCAGCTCCAAGGGCTCCGACGACTGGAACATGGAGATGCTCGATGAGGTTGGCACCGTGCTCTACCATCAGACCACGCATGGCCCGGGGCACCACAGCTCCGGTGCGGTGGTGAACGGCACGCCCGTCGTGGGCATCTCCGGCCCTCCGGGTGGCGTGAGCTTCACGATGGACTTCTATCTGCATCCCGTGATGATGCGCTTCCTGGGTCAGGACACCGCGCCCGTGCGCGTGCCCGTCAAGCTCACGGAGGGGCTCGCGAAGAAGGGTCACGTGGGCGGCGGCCATGGTGCGGCGTCTGGCGCTCCCAAGGGCGAGGTGCGTCCCAGCATCGTCGCGCCGGGCCAGGAGTTCTTCGCCGTCAAGCAGCTGCGTTTCGTGCCCAGCGGGGATGGCGATGGCGCGCTGCGTCTTGCGGAACCCGCCGGCAGCAGCCACCCCAGCGTGAAGGACGCCAACACCATGGATGCGTACTTCCTGCAGAGCTCCCTCAAGGAGCCTCCGCAGGCAGGTGATATCATCTGGGTCGAACTGCGATCCTAGAAGGAGGACCACATGAGCCATGACCATCACGACGTCGCGGTGCGTATAGCCATCGTGACCTGCAGCGACACGCGCAGCATCAAGGAAGACACTGCCGGCGACGCCCTGGAAGCCGCCATCGCTGCCCAGGGCTGGATCTGCGTGGATCGCGTCATCGTGAAGGACGAGCGCGACCAGATCGCCGCCGCCATCAAGCGCGCCGCCGACGAGCTCGAAGTCGATGTCGTGCTCACCTGCGGCGGCAGCGGCCTTTCACTGCGCGACGTGACCCCGGAGGCCACGCGCGACGTCTGCGAGCGCGAGGTGCCCGGCATCGCCGAGGCCATGCGCGCCTACAGCATGACCAAGACCCCCTTCGCCGCACTCTCCCGGGCCATCTGTATGCAGCGCGGGCGCGTGCTGGTCATCAACCTGCCCGGCTCCAAGAAGGCCGCGAGCGAGAACTGGGAAGCGCTTATCCCCATCCTCCCACACGCGGTGAGCATGATGGCGGGAGGTGGCCACTAGTGGCGCAGTACATCGACAGCGATTGGGCGGCCGAATACATCGAGCTCCAGGCTCAGCACCGCCATCTGGACGACTCGAGCAAATGGGATAAGCGCAGCGTCACCTTCGGTTCGTCCGTGGTCCAGAGCCCGTATTCCGCCGAGTTCGTCCGCCTGCTCGATCTGCAGCCCGGTGACACCCTGTTCGACATGGGATGCGGCAACGGCGCGCTGGCGGTGCCGTTGGCGGAGCTTGGCCACAAGGTGATCGCGCGCGACTTCAGCAGCGGCATGCTGGCGGGACTCGCCGCCGCGGCGACCGAGAAGGGCGTGGGTGACAAGATCGACATGGGCCGCCTGGCCTGGGGCGATGACTGGAGGGCAGCCGGTATCACGCCCAAGATGGTGGACATCGCCTTCGCCTCGCGTTCCGTGATCACCCGCGACCTGGGCGCCGCGCTCACGAAGCTCTCGAACGTGGCGCGCCGTCGCGCATGCGTCACCGTGTCCACCGGCTCGACACCCATGATGTCCAATCGCATCCTACGCGAGCTGGGCGTGACCAAGATCGCCGCCTACGACTGCCGCTACACCATGAACATCCTGTTCCAGCTGGGCTATGAGCCCGAGCTGCG
>JAFRFV010000075.1 GCA_017434185.1 Coriobacteriales bacterium | reverse complement strand
TCCTTCAGGATGGCCAGGGCACGGTCTCCGGTGCAATGTCCCGTGATCACCTGCTCCACTCCCAGCTCGCGCAGGCGTCCGGCGATAGCGCGTACCTCATCGTCCGGGGTGCGGTACAGGTGGAAGCCGCCCACGATGGCTGCGATCCGCCTACCTGGGAAGGCCTCCTGCACCTCGCGCAGGATGGCGTCGGGACCTATGTGCGAGCAACTGCTGATCACCACCAGACCACTCGCGCACTCGAGCACCAGACTCTGCTCGTGGGCGAAGTCGTCGGGGACGAAGTCGCCATCTTCGTTCTTCAGACGCATGTAGTCCGCATGCGAGACGCGCTCATCGAAGGGCGTGCTGTGGGGGAGCATCCAGACGCTCGGCACGATGCGCCGCATGGATGTCACTCGCACGAGGCGCTCACCCCATGCATCCAACATGCCCATAGGCACGCCGATGTATTCGGGTTCCGCCTCCTTGAGGCTCCAGCAGTTGGCTTGGGTGTTGGCGCTGATGAAGCAGGGCGCGTGGTCGTTCAAGGCGAAGAACGCCAACAGGCCGTTGGCGTGGTCGTAGTGCGCATGCGAGAGCCAGGCGATGTTGACCCTGCTCAGATCGATGTCCAGCGCCTGCGCGTTGCGGGTGAAGGCGTCGCTCGCGCCGAAGTCGGCGAGGATGCGCAGACCCGCATGCTCGATGAACAGGGAGAACCCCCATTCGCAGGCGAGCTAGCCGTCGCTGGTATTGTCGATGAGGAATGTCGCTTCCATCCTGACCTTCTTTGTTTCACCATACGAACTATCATCCTACAGGTCGAAGTATAGAGGAAGTGCCCATGTCCCACGAGGCCCGCACGGAAATCTACGCTCAGAACCTCGCCGCGCTCATCCGATATGAGACGGTCTCCATCAACGACGTGGACCAAGCGGATAAGTACCACGGTTTCCACGACCTGCTACGCCGTACCTTCCCGCACATCTTCGCTGCCGTCGAACTCGAGGACTTCGACGGCAGTCTCCTGCTGCGTTGGCCGGGCAGCGATCCCAGCGCACAGCCCGTGTGCTTCATGAACCACATGGACGTGGTCGAGGCGGCGGGCGATTGGTCGCACCCGCCCTTTGGCGGCGATATCGCTGACGGCAGGGTCTGGGGACGCGGTACCCTCGACACCAAGGGCGGGCTCTGGGGCATGCTCCAAGCGGCCGATGATCTTGCCGCCGCCGGTTTCACCCCCGCGCGGGACATCTACTTCGAGTCCGCTTGCACCGAGGAGACCGACGGCCGCGGCTGCGATCGCATCTCCCGTACCCTGCAGGAGCGCGGAGTGCGCTTCGCATGGTGTCTGGACGAGGGCGGCATGATCCTGCAAGAGCCCGTCAGCGGCGCCAAGGGCCTCTTCGCAATGGTTGGAGTGGGGGAGAAGACCGTCGTCACCTTACGTTTCATCGCCAAGAGCCATGGTGGCCACGCGTCCACCCCCGGCAAGGATACGAGCCTGGTGCGCCTGGGCAGGTTCATGGCCGAAGTCGAGGCTTCGCAGGTCTTCAAGGTGGAGTTCTCTCCGGTCATCGCTCGCATGCTCCAGGTGATGGCGCCAACGGTGAGTGGACCGCTCGGCTTCGTCTTCGCGCATCCGCAGGGCTTCGCCCCCATCCTGCGCAGCGTCATGCCCAAGATGAGCGGCGCCGCGAAGGCGCTCATGCAGACCACGATCGCCTTCACGATGGCTTCCGGCTCCGACGGCTACAACGTGCTTCCCGCCCAGGCCTGGGTGGTGGGCAACATGCGCTGCTCGCATCATCAGCCCGCGGATGAGAGCATCGCCGCCATCAGCGCGATCGCCGCCAAGCACGACTTGGAGGTCGAGGTGCTCGAACATGACATCGATTCGCCGCTCTCGAGTTTCGAGGGCGCAGCCTTCAAGCTGATCGAGCGTGCCGTGAACGAGGTCTTCCCGGGTGTCATCACCTCTCCCTACATCATGACCGGCTGCAGTGACAGCCGCTTCATGGCGCGCATCTGCGATGACTGTATGCGCTTCTCACCCTTCACCATCACCCACGAGCAGATGGACAGCATCCACGGCATCGACGAGAGCGTCGATCTGTCATGCCTGGTGCCCGCCGTCGACTTCTATCGCTTCCTCATGACCAACGCATAGGGGGACCACCATGGACGAAACCGCATCCGCTCCCTCCACGGGCATCAACATCTCCAAGCGCTCGTATCTCACGTCACTGGTGGTCATCTTCGCCCTCATGGTGGTCACCTACATCCTCACGCTGGTCATCCCCGCGGGGCACTACGCCCGCATCCCCGATGCGAGCGGCAACATGGTGATCGACCAGGTCGCCGGATACAGTCCCAGCGAGGGCGGCATCCCCTTCTGGAAGTGGTTGCTCTCGCCCTTCCTCGTGCTGGGTGCCGCGGGGTCTGGCACCCTCATAGCTGTCATCATCTTCCTGTTGGTCATAGGCGGTGTCTTCAACAGTCTGGAATCCAGCGGTCTCATGCGCTACATGCTCGACCGCATCACCGCACGTTTCAGCTCCAGCCGCTACAAGCTCATGGCGGTCATCATCCTCTTCTTCATGGCGATGGGCGCCATGATCGGCTCCTTCGAGGAATGCGTGCCCCTGGTGCCCATCGTGGTGGCGCTCGCCATCAGTCTGGGCTGGGACAACATCACCGGTATGGGCATGAGCCTGCTCGCGGTGGGCTGCGGTTTCGCCGCGGGCGTGTGCAACCCCTTCACCATCGGAGTGGCCCAGGAGATCGCGGGCCTGCCCATGTTCAGCGGCATCTGGCTGCGTGTGCTCGCGTTCGTGCTCATCTACGGTTTGGTGCTCTTCTTCGTGTGGCGCCACGCCAAACGAGTGGAACGTCCCATCGAGCAACGAGTGGGTCAGGGCTTCTACCGCTATGCCAGCATGGATCGTGCGCTCATCTGCTTCGCGAGCATCCTGGGCGCCGGCATCGCCATCGTGCTCTCGAGCAGTTTCATCCCCGCACTGCGCGATTACACCATGGTGATCGTCGCCCTCATGTTCCTGGTGGCGGGTATCGTGAGCGTGGTCGTGGCCGGTATGGGCGGCAAGTTGCTGGGCCGCACCTTCGGGCGCGGGGTCATCATCATGCTGCCGGCGGTGCTCATGATCCTCATGGCGTCCTCCATCCGCTACACCTTGGAAGAGGCCAGCGTACTCGACACAATCCTGCATGGTGCCGTGGGGCTTTCCGCCTCGATTCCCGGATGGTCCGTGATCCTGCTCGTCTACCTGGTGGCACTCATCATGAACTTCTTCGTTCCGTCGGGCTCCGCTGAGGCCTTCATGCTCATGCCGCTCTTCGTCCCGCTGGCGCAGATATTCGGCATCCCGGTGCAGCTCACGGTCGTGGCATTCGCCTTTGGTGATGGTTTCTCGAACGTGTTCTATCCCACGAACGCGGCGCTTCTGATATCACTGGGTCTGGCCAAGATGGGTTATGGCGAGTGGGTCAAGTGGTCATGGAAGTTCCAGCTGGCCAACCTCGTGCTCACCAGCGCCATCCTGCTCTTCGGCCTCGCGGTGGGATATCACTAGGATCGCGACGTTCAGTCGTCGAAGCCCCACATGCGCACCTCGGGTTCCAGCAGATAGCCGGAATCCTCCTGCACCTTCTGTTGGACGTGGCGGATAAGCGCGCGCACATCCGCGGCTGTAGCCCCGCCCGCGTTCACGATGAAGCCGGAGTGCTTGGTGGAGACCTGCGCGCCGCCGATCGTGTATCCCTTGAGGCCAGCATCCTGGATGAGTTTGCCGGCGTAGGCGCCCTCGGGGCGCTTGAAGGTGGAACCGGCGGACGGCATCTCGAGGGGCTGCTTCTCCTCGCGGCGCTGCTTGAGCTCGGCCATGCGCGCGGCGATAGCGTCCTTATCCCCTGGCTGGAGCTGCAGCATGACGCCGATCACAATCAGGCCGCGTTCCGCCATGATACTCCTGCGGTAACCGAAGCCGGCGTCCGGACCCACGATCACCTGCAGGTTGCCATCGAGGTCCATGCAATAGACGACCGCGCAGACATCCTTGAATTCGCCGTCGTATGCGCCCGCGTTCATGATCGCTGCGCCACCAACGCTGCCGGGGATCCCGCTGGCGAACTCGTAGCCTGTGAGTCCCGCTTCAAGAGCCGCCTTCGCGATGGCTTCGTTGCTGGCACCGGCCTGCGCATGGATGCGCCCGCCGTCGAGCACGTTGATCTCGCTGAAGCCTTCCGCCAGTTGGATGACCACGCCGCGCACACCATCGTCGCTCACCAGCAGGTTGCTGCCCAAGCCCATGACGTGCACGGGCAGACCCTTGGACTTGGCGGAGAGCAGCATCTGACGGATCTGGTCGACGGTATTGGGGGTGGCGAAGTAGTCGGCGGGTCCACCGATCCTGAATGTGGTGTGCTCACTCATCGGCTCCTGCTTGGCAATGCCCATCCGCTGCTCCCGTCTCCTGCTTCCGTCACTTGCCGTGCATTATAGCGCAGTGCTCCTGTGAACGCCCCAGACATCCCTTTCGCGGTTTCGTGTTACGGGTTTTGATTCGGTAACACTGATTCGGTTTAAACTCACACACAGCAACGTTCACTATCGAAGGAGCACACATGAAGAAGCGTCTCATCGTCCTGCTCATGGCGGCGGTCATGGCACTCGCCATGTTCGGCATCGTCGCCTGCGGCAACGGGCAACAGGACAATTCCCAACCCGTCAGCGGTGGCAGTGGTGTTGGAGTCGCCCCCGCACCCGCCGATCCCGCCCCCACAGAGATCACCGTGACCGACGCCTATGGTCGCAGCGTTACCGTTCCCGCAAAAGTCGAGCGAGTCGCGACCGTGGGTAGCGGCGTCCGCTTCGTTGTCTACGCTGCCGGTCAGGAGGGTATCGACAAGCTCGTCGCCGTCACCGACGCCGACCAGAAGGCGATGGCCGTGCGTCCCTACACCGCCATGTACAACAGCCAGCTCGCTGCGCTGCCTTCCACCAGCAACGGCAACCACCTGGTCGAGACCACCGTCGATACCGAGGCCATGCTCGCTCTCCAGCCCGACGTGATCATCTCGAGCCGCAGTGCCGAGGAGTGCGACCAGCTGCAGGCTGCCATCAACATCCCCGTGATCGGTATCAAGTACCAGGCGCAGATCTTCTCCGATGATGTCTACACTTCCATCCTGGTGGTTGGCCAGGTGCTGGGCACCAGCGAACACGCGCAGGCCTGCGTCGATGCCCTCAAGGCATGGCAGACCGACCTTTCCGCACGCGTCGCCGGCAAGCAGAGTCCCACTGTCTACGTGGGCGCCATCAGCTACAAGGGAAGCAAAGGTGTGACCGGCACGATGGGCAACTCCCCGGTGCTCAAGGCGCTGGGTGTCACCAACGTGTCCGACGCCGCGGGCCAGAACGGCAGCTTCGACACCACGCTCGAGCAGGTTGGCCAGTGGAACGCCGACTACATGTTCCTGGACGCGAACAACGCGACGCTCGTCGCCAAGGACTACGCCGACAACACCGCCTTCTTCAATCAACTCAAGGCTGTGCAGGACGGTAACGTGTATTTCGTCCCGCCGCTGAACAACAACGGTACCAGCATCGAGCTGGGTGTGTGCAGCTGCTACGCCGTGGGCAAGGTGCTCTATCCGGATGCCTTCGCGGATGTCGACCTGGACAAGCAGTTCGACGAGATCTTCCTTGCCATGGACGGCAAGACCTTCAACGCGCAGCTGAAGGAAGCCGGTCTGGGTTTCAGCCCCGTGACATTCAACTAGTCTGCTACCATAACGGACGTGGGGGATGGGCCTCCACGTCCGTTTTCTATTCGCGAGGTTCGAACACGTGGAAGTCGAGGAACTCAGCCAGTCACATGCCAGCCTGCCGGGTTCAGCCCGCAGGAGCTACCAGGGTTACATCCGCCACAAGTGGCTGGTGTTGGTCGTTGGCGTCGTGCTGCTGCTCATGCTCACCATCGTGAGCATCATGTCCGGCAGCGCCAACCTGAGCATCTCGCAGGTGCTCGCAGCGCTCGTTGGCAGCGGTGACGACTACTCGCGCATCGTGGTCTGGAACCTGCGCATGCCACACATCCTGACTGCCATGGTGGGCGGTGTCGCACTCGCGCTCGCGGGCTGTTCGTTCCAGAGTGTCCTGCGCAATCCGCTCGCATCCGCCAGTACCCTGGGTGTCGCCCAGGGTGCCGCCTTTGGCGCCAGTGTGGCCATCATCGTGCTGGGCGCCGGTGGTACGTCCGCCGCACATGAGGCCGTGGTCTTCTCGAGCCCCAGTCTCACCGCGGTCTGCGCCTTCGGTGGCGCCATGCTCTCGACGCTCGTGATCCTGGGGCTCTCGCGCTTCCGCGACATGACGCCGGAAAGCATCGTGCTCGCAGGTGTGGCCCTTTCCGCGCTGTTCAGCGGCGCGACGGCCCTTGTGCAGTACTTCGCCGAGGACACCCAGGTGGCCGCCGTCGTGTTCTGGACCTTCGGTAGCCTGCGTCGTGTCACCTACCGCGAACTGGCGATCATGGCGGCCGTCACCGCAGCCTGTGCCATCTTCTTCCATTTCAACCGCTGGAACTACAACGCCATGGAGAGCGGCGAGGCGTCCGCTCACAGCCTGGGTGTGAACGTGAAGGGCGTGCGCTTGGTGAACATGCTTGTAGCCACCGTGGCCTCCAGCACCATCATCGCCTTCTGTGGCATCATCAACTTCGTTGGTCTGGTCGCACCCCATGTGATGCGCCGCTTCATCGGCAGCGACTATCGCTATCTGCTACCCTCCAGTGCGGTGGCGGGTGCCGTGCTGCTGCTGGCCAGTGACCTGCTCGCCAGCAGTCTGGTACCCAGCGTCGTGCTGCCCATCAGCGCCATCACCTCATTCGTGGGCGCGCCGCTCTTCCTGTGGCTCCTGATGAGAGGAGCGCACCGATGACGACCAACGGCTCCACGCTCGATGCGCGGGAACTCGCGTTCAAGTACCGCCACAGCGGTCAGATCCTGCATGATGTGAGTGCGAGCATCACCCCCGGTAGCTTCCTCGCTATATTGGGAATGAACGGAAGTGGTAAATCCACGTTCCTCTCCTGCCTCGATGGGTTACTCTCTCCACAGAAGGGTGTCGTCATATTGGATGGTACCCAGCTCAAACAGGTGAGTCGCGAGGACCGTGCCAAGAGCATCGCCTACGTCACCCAGCACAGCCATGCCAACCGCCTGACGGTCTACGATGCGCTGCTGCTTGGGCGCAAGCCCTACATCCGCAGTATGCCCAGCGCTCAGGACTATCAAGCGGTCGATGACGTGATCGAGCGTCTGGACCTCACGCCCTTCGCGCTACGCTATGTCGACGAGTTGAGTGGCGGCGAGTACCAGAAGATCATCATCGCGCGCGCCTTCGTGCAACAGGCCGACGTACTCTTGTTGGACGAGCCCACCAACAACCTGGACATGGCCAACCAGGCCGAGGTCCTGCAGCTCGTGCGCGACGAGGTCGACACGCGCAACCTCGCTGCGGCGGCGGTCATGCACGATGTCAACCTGGCGCTGCGCTACTGCGACCGCTTCCTGCTCATCAAGGAGGGGCGCGTGCTCGACTGCGGTGGCCCCGAGGTCATCACGCCCGAGTCCATCCAGCAGGTCTACGGCATCTCCGCCGACATCATCACGCACAACGGCCATCGCATCGTCATCCCCCTATAGCCAAGGAGCCCACGCAGCCATGAACAGCCAACCCACCGTCGCCCAGTACTTCGATGCCAAGGCTGCCACTTGGGATGACATGCCCTGCCATGACGACGCCAAGCATGTGGCGGTCGCGGTGCTGGCCGGTGTCGAGCAGGGGAGTCACGTGCTCGATCTGGGCTGCGGGACCGGCATCATGGCTCCTGCGTATCTGGCTGCCGGCGCCGCACGCATTCTGGGCGTGGATGTGGCTCCCGGCATGATCGAGCGCGCGCGGCGGAAGTTCGCGAACGAGCAGCGCGTTGACTTCGCCTGCTGCGATGCGATCGACCTCGAGGCGGGTGAGACCTTCGACCGTGTGGTCATCTACAACGCCTACCCGCATTTCATGGACAAGGCAGCGCTTATCACCGCCGTCACGCGGGTCCTGGCTCCACAGGGGCGCTTCCTTGTGGCCCATGGTGCCGGCCGCGACATCATCAACCAGCATCACCACGGAGCGGTACCGCACTGTGTCACGAGCGATCTCGATTCCGCTAAGGCCGAGTCGCGCCTGTGGATGCGCAATGGTTTCGACATCGATGTGATCATCGACACGCCCGACATCTACGCCTTCGGCGGTGTGTATCTGGGATAAGCGCCACGCCGGAATCGTACACTCGGCCGCATTTTTGGCAAGGATGGGGGTGCGGACAAAAATGCAGCCGAGTGTACGATTCTCCATCCGCATGAAGAAGGGGGGCCGGCTACCGCCGGCCCCCCTGCGATCCATGTCCCGTGTACTCTAGCGATTCTCGGCCTCGAACTTCTTCATGAAGTCCACCAGTGCCTGCACGCCCTCGATGGGCATGGCGTTGTAGATGCTTGCGCGGATGCCGCCCACCAGGCGGTGGCCCTTCAGGTTGACCAGGCCCTCGGCGGCGGCGGCCTTCACAAAGGTGGCGTCGGTGTCGGGGTCGGGGGTGGTGAAGGTGACGTTCATGCGGCTGCGATATTTGGGCACCACCGGCGCGCGATAGAAGGCGGAATCGTCCAGCACGTCGTAGAGCAGCTTCGCCTTTTC
>JAFRFV010000074.1 GCA_017434185.1 Coriobacteriales bacterium | reverse complement strand
TCCCGCCTGTGTCATCGGTTATGGGAAGGAGCGCTTCTTCCGTCATAACGAACAATCGCTGCGCGTGGTCGACTTCCTCGAACGTGAAGGCAAGGGGCTCGACCTGTGCTGGGAGGTGCGCGACGGCATCGTGCACCACACCGGGAAGGAGGAGGCGGCCACGTTGGAGGGTCGCATCGTGGCGACAGCTGACCGCATCGCCTATGTGAACCATGACCTCGATGACGCGGTGCGAGCAGGCCTCCTGCGTGAGAGCGATGTCCCCGGGGAGGTCCGCCTCATACTGGGGGAGGGCCATTCCAACCGTATCGGCACACTCGTGCAGGACATGATCGAGACGAGTTCCAGCGCCGGCGACATCATGCTCTCCGCGGATGTCGCAGCAGCCATGGACGAGCTGCGTTCCTTCCTCTTCGAGCGTGTCTACACGTCCGAGGCGGCCAAGCTCGAGTCGAGCAAGGCGTTCGAACTGCTCCTTCGTCTCTTCGAGCATTACTGCGAATATCCGCAGGAGATCCCGGAGGCGACCCTCGAGATCGCGCGCAAGCATCCCTTGCCCCAGTGTCCGGACGATGTCCTGTGTGCCGCCGTGGTCGACCACATCGCCGGGATGACGGATCGCTTCGCTCGCAGCACCTTCGAGGCGCTGTTCGTGCCGCGCAGTTGGCATGGGACGGCGGTTGATTGATCCGTCGCGTCATAGGTGATTCTTTACCATCCACATCCTGTCGCTCACCGTTCCCCCGGCGGATGGAAGGCCGAAATCCTTTGCATACGGACTCGGTCATGGGCTATACTATCAAGCCGTGCCTCTTGGACTACCAACGCACGAGTAATGGTTCCAACCGAGTAGAATGAGAAACGACATGGATATCATCCGCGCTATCGAGCAGAAGCAGCTCCGTGAGGACCTTCCGGATTTCCGCGTTGGCGATCACGTCAAGGTTTACTACAAGATCAAGGAAGGCGAGAAGGAGCGCATCCAGATGTACCAGGGCGACGTCATCCGCCGTCATGGTGCCATGAACCGCGAGACCTTCACCGTCCGCAAGCTCTCCTCCGGTGTTGGCGTTGAGAGGACCTTCCCCGTCCACTCTCCCAAGATCGATCGCATCGAGGTCGTCCGCCACGGTGCCGTCCGTCGCGCCAAGCTCTACTACCTGCGCAACAAGATCGGTAAGGCCGCTCGTCTGCGCGAGAAGGGCTTCTAAGCAACCCATCATCATGATCCACTCGAATGCCGCCTCCTGGGCGGCATTCTTGCCATGAGGAGTCAGCATGGTTGATTACCCCATCAGCGTTAAGGATGCGGTTCTCAAGCTCCGTACCGCTCCGGTCGACGATCTTCCCGCGCTCATCTCCCGCTATGCGAACGATCCGCGCCAAGGTGTTCGCAAGGCGGTCGAGGCGGCGGATAAGCGCTATCGTGAGTACCGGGCGGAATACGAGCGGACCGAAGAACTGTACCGCTTCCAGTGGGAGATCGCTGGAGACGGCGTCGTGGTGGGTATGGATGAGGTTGGCCGCGGCGCCATCGCCGGGCCTCTCACCGTAGCCTGTGTGCAACTTCCGCGGGAACCCATCATCGTGGGCCTCAACGACTCCAAGCAGCTGACTCCGGCTATGCGCGAGGATCTCGCCCGACAGATCCGCCAGCACGCGCTGGCCATCGGTATCGCGCATGTTCCGCCCGAGGACATCGATGTGCTCGGCATGTCCCGTGCTCTGCGCCGCGCGATGCTCGAAGCGCTGGAGGACAGTGGTGTCGAACCCGATGCCGTCCTGATAGATGGCAACGACCTGCATCTGCATCCCAAGGAGCGTTGCATCGTGAAGGGCGATGGCAGGGTCGCCGCCATCGCAGCGGCGTCCATCATCGCCAAGGTGACCAGGGATGCCATCATGTCACTCGCGGAGGCGGATTACCCGGGTTATGGTTTCGCCACTTCCAAGGGCTATGCGAGCCCGGAGCATATCGCCGCCATCCAGGAGAAGGGGATGACCGAGTTCCACAGGGTGAGCTTCTGTGGGAACATCGTCAACCAGCAGCTTGGACTCTTCTGATCCCTACTCATTCCTGCTTTGGGATACGCCCGGCCTCGTGAAGGCATTTAAGACCGGGGTAAGATTCGGGTTGGAAACCATAGTGTTCGATTTCAGATTCTGAACAGAGATCTGTAAGACCTCTCGTTCATCATGTCCTTGGAGGCAATGGCTTCGAAGGATAGAGGATGGACGGTGAACGTATGGGCTTCGAAAGTGGAAGCAGGAAGAGTGAATTGGGCAGGCGCGGCGAGGAGATCGCCTATGAGTGGCTCTGTACCCATACCGAGCTCGAGGTGATCGAGCGTAACTGGAGGTGTCGACTGGGGGAGGCTGACATCATCGCCTGGGATAAGGGCGTCCTGGTGTTCGTCGAGGTCAAGACCAGGGCGGATCTGAGCCGGGGCCTGCCCGAGGAAGCCGTGACAAGTGCGAAGAGACGCAGGTATGAGAAGATAGCCTGCTGCTATCTGGCGGATCATCGCTTCGATGACTGCCGCGTACGCTTCGACGTGATCGGCATCCTCCTGTTGGAGACGTGCCAACCCATCATCCACTACTACCCTGATGCATTCGGGGCGGGTGATTGAGGTGTCGCAGCGTTTCCGCCTCAAGAGCATGACGTTGCAGGGCATGGAGGCGATTCCCGTCAGCGTCGAGATCGACGTTGGTCCGGGGCTTCCCGGCTTCAGCATCATCGGCGCAGCCGACCACGTGGTACAGGAATCGAAGGAGCGGGTCAGGAGTGCGCTACGTCATTGTGATTTCAACATGCCCAGTGCGAAGATCGTGGTCAATCTGGCGCCCGCCATGCTGCGCAAATCCGGCACCGGTTTCGATCTTCCCATAGCTCTGGCGCTACTCTGCGCAACGGGACAGGTGAACGGGCTGCTGTTCAAGGAAGCCTTCGTCGTGGGCGAGCTCTCACTGGAAGGGGAGGTGCAGCCCATACAGGGTATGCTCGCCTATGCTCTGGGTGCAAAGGAGGCGGGTGGTTTCCTGGTCTGCTCTCCCGCGAGCGAACTCATGGGGTGCACGGTCGGTGCGGTGCGTTGTCTGGCTTCACTCGATGACCTCCATGAAAAGGATCCCTGGTGTGCCCCTTTCGGAAGCCTTCATCCAGGCTCCGCTGTGAATGCGTTGGACTTCGCCGACATCGCCGGAAACGAAGTGGCGAAGCGTGCGCTGGTGATAGCCGCAGCGGGACGGCATAACACGCTCATGATCGGTTCACCCGGGAGTGGCAAGACCATGCTCGCGCAGCGTTTCCCCAGCATCCTCCCGCCTTTGACCGAGACGGAGATCCAGGAGAGTGCCGTTCTGCACTCCATCGCCGGCATGGACATCTCACGCATCCTGGAGGGAGAGCCGCCCATCAGGTCGCCGCATCACTCGGCTTCAGCGGCTGGCTTGATGGGCGGCGGGAATCCGATAAGGCCCGGTGAAGTCTCACTCGCACACAACGGCGTGCTGTTCTTGGATGAGATGAGCGAGTTCACTCCCAGCGTGCTACAGCAGTTGAGGCAGCCTCTGGAAGATGGAAAGCTGTGTATCGTCCGCGCTGATAGAAGGATCTGGTTCCCAGCCGACTTCCTGCTCATCGGCGCCTCGAATCCCTGCCCCTGCGGCTTCCTGGGCGATCCGGAACGGAACTGCACCTGTACCGACGCGCAACTCGCTCGCTACGCCAATCGCATCGGCGGGCCGCTTCTCGATCGCATGGACATCTCGCTCGAGGTCTGGCGCAGCAAGCCCGGCGAGGTGCTTCGTACGGGGATGGGCTTATCCTCACATGATATGCGGGATCAGGTCCTTTCTGCACGTGAGCGCATCATGTTTCGCGAGAGGAAGCGGGACGGAGATGCAGGGAGCGGAGAGCAGGGCAAGGATAGACGCATCCTGGATGAGTGCGGGCTGGGAGACGCTGAGCACAAACTGCTTGAGTCCCTTTCGAATGCCTCGATGCTCAGCGGACGCGGGATCATGCGTACGCTCCGCGTCGCCCGCACCATAGCGGACCTCGAAGGGAGTCCCAACGTGAAGTGCGAGCATCTTCTGGAAGCGGTCACCTATCGTATGAAGGAGGCGAAGTAGATGTATTCCGGTCATCCCCGTTGCTGCATCGAGCGCGATGACGGGTCCTATCCCCAGCAGCTCGAGGAACTATCCAGTCCTCCTGATCGACTCTATTGCATAGGCGATGTCGAGCTGTTGAACCAGGCGAGCTTGAGTATCGTGGGCGCACGTCAGGCGACACCCTATGGCATGGGATTGGCGACCATCTTTGGCAAGAGGGCGGCTCAGATGGGTTTGGTCGTCGTGTCGGGAGGTGCCGTCGGCTGCGACCAAGCGGCGGCCAAGGCTGCTCTCGATGGACAGGGGCCCACGGTGGTCGTACTGGGTGGGGGCGCCGATGTCGTCTACCCGAGTAAGTCGGGCCCTCTGTTCCGCGATATCCTTGATAGGGGAGGACTCTTGGTGAGTGAGAATCCCTGGGGCAGCCCACCGTTGCGTCCCTACTTCGTCGAGCGCAATCGCATCATCGCTGCACTCTCCCGGGCGACACTCATCGTCGAGGCAGGCCTCTACAGCGGAACGTTCTCGACGGCTGACGCAGCGTTGGATTGTGGCCGCGAGGTACTGGTGGTTCCCGGGTCCATCCACTCACCCCAGTCACAGGGCTCCAATCGACTGCTCTACCAAGGCGCCCATCCCGTGTGCGATATCGAGTCCTTCGATCAGATCATCCATGATATCTATCCTCTCGAAGTCCTCGAGCTGCAGCGGGGCAAGTTGCTGCAAGCGGACGCTGGCTTCAACGGTGATCAGAAGAATCTGCTCTCGATGCTTTCAGCGAACCCCATGCGATTCGATGAGATCTGCTTCCATCTTCGTAAGGATCCCGTCCAGCTCAACATGCTTCTGGTTGACATGGAGAGCAGGGGATTGATCGTGCAGGGTCGAGATATGCGTTGGTCCGTTCCTGTCCGTCTTGCGGGGAGATGAGCTCGGCACTGTATGCCCCGCATTGCTAGAATACGGGGTGCAGGATTTGAATGTGAGGGAGGATGCGATGGTATCAGCGCTCGAAGGCGCTTCCGTCATCATCGTGGGCGGTGGACTCGCTGGCAGCGAGGCCGCGCTGCAGCTCGCGTCACGTGGCGTGTCCGTTCGACTGATCGAGATGCGACCCGTCGTGCCCACTGCTGTCCATAAGACCGATGCTTTGGCTGAACTCGTCTGCTCGAATTCCTTCAAGAGTGTCGACGCAGATTCCGCTGCGGGCTGCCTCAAGAAGGAACTCGAGATCCTCGGCTCCTTCCTCCTGCCCATCGCCTTCGACTGTCGTGTTCCCGCTGGTGGAGCGCTCGCCGTCGATCGAGATCGATTCTCCGGAGCAGTCACGCGGGCTATCGAGGAAAACCCGCTCATCACCCTTGAACGCAGGGAGATAGACGACTTGACCGAACTGCTCGATAGCGGTGAACACGTGATCATCGCGACGGGGCCGCTCACCAGTGACGCGCTCGCCAACGGTATCTGCGAACTCCTTGGCAGCGGGAACCTCTCCTTCTACGATGCCGCTGCCCCCATCGTCGAGAAGGATTCTCTTGATATGGATGTCCTCTTCGCGCAGTCACGCTACGATCGCGATGGAAGTGCCGATTACTTGAACGCTCCCATGTCGAAGGACGAGTACGATGCCTTCATGGCAGAACTCCTTGCCGCGAGACGTGTGATCGCCAAGGACTTCGAGCGTAAGGAGCTCTTCGCAGCCTGCCAGCCCGTGGAAGAGGTCGCACGAACCGGACACGACGCCCTCCGTTTCGGAGCGCTCAAACCCGTTGGCCTCACCGACCCCAGAACGGGCAGGCGCCCTTGGGCAGCCGTCCAATTGCGAGCCGAGAACGCGCAAGCCAGTGCCTACAATCTGGTGGGTTTCCAGACCAATCTGGCCTTCGGGGAGCAGGAGCGTGTGTTCCGCATGATCCCCGGCCTGGAGAACGCCGTCTTCTCACGCTATGGCGTCATGCATCGCAACACCTTCGTCGATGCGCCCCACACTCTCGATCGAGGTTTCGCGGTTCCGCTTCATCCCAATCTTCGTTTCGCAGGACAGGTTTGCGGCACGGAGGGGTACATGGAGGCGGTGGCCAGCGGGCTCTACGCCGCGCTCAACGTGTATGCACAGCTCATGGGTCTTCCTCAGCCCCATCTGCCCATCCACAGCGTGCTCGGAGCCCTGTTCGACTACGCCACTGATCCGGAAACGCAGGACTACCAGCCCATGCATGTGAACTACGGCATCATGGAGCCCTTCGATCCACCCATCCGCAACAAACGGGAGCGTTATGCCGCCTACTCCCAGCGTGCCCGCGCAGCCATGACGGATTTCGTCACTTCCAATAGCGGGCTCTTCCCCCAGAGGGAGTGGTGAGGTCATGGAGAATGGCCAGGAATTGGTCGATCGTTTCATCGACAGCCTGCAGAATGAACGGAACCTGTCGCCCAGTACACTGCGAGCCTATCGCAGCGATCTGGAGGCCTACATGCGTTGGGTGGAGCGTAAGGGACTCGACTCCCTCAGCATGGGACACCGTGGTTTCCGCCGCTATCTCGCAGAACTGGACGCGGCGAAATACTCACGCAGGAGCATCAATCGCGCCCTATCCGCGTTGCATTCCTTCTACGCATGGCTCAACATCAACGACGTGGTCGAAGTCGATGCATCGGCAGTCGTCTCGGGTCCCAAGATGCCTCGCAGTCTGCCGCGTCTCATTCCCGATGATGATATGGACCGGATCCTTGACGCGATCGAGGCCAAAACCTCTGCTGCCGACTCCAGCCCTGTGCAGGTCCGTGACAGGGCCATCATCGAGCTCCTCTACGCTTCCGGTGCACGCGTGGGCGAGGTTGCCGGTCTCACGCTCCAGGGTGTCGATCTGCGCGGCAACCAGATCAAGGTGATGGGCAAGGGAAGCAAGGAGCGTATCATCCCCATCCATCAGCTCGCCGCCGCCAGTCTTCGCCGCTATCTCGAGGAAGCGCGTCCCCAACTCGTTTCCATCAAGAAGGGCACGGACGCTTTCTTCCTCTCCGTGAGAGGGAATCCCATGAGCGCCGATGCCATCCGCCGCATGTTCAAGGATCTCCTGCTCGAAGCAGGTGTCAAGGGTGACTACAGCCCCCATGATGTGCGACATACCTTCGCCACCCGCCTGCTCGAAGGCGGGGCGGACCTTCGCAGTGTGCAGGAGATGCTGGGCCATGCTTCGCTCTCGACCACCCAGATCTACACCCACCTGTCCCCCTCACACCTGCAGGAGGTCCATGCCAATAGCCATCCCCGCGCCTAGGATGCTACAATCATACTTTCGTCGGGAATGCATGGAAGCACTCCGGTGATCCCGACTCCCATCTATCGGAGGTCTCACCATATGGATCAGGATTCCATCCGCATCAGAGGTGCCAGGGAGCACAATCTCAAGAACCTCGATGTCGATATACCACGTGACAAGCTCGTCGTGATCACCGGACTCTCCGGTTCCGGTAAGTCGTCCCTCGCCTTCGACACACTCTTCGCCGAAGGTCAACGTCGTTACGTCGAGTCGCTCTCATCGTATGCCCGCCAGTTCCTGGGGCAGATGGGCAAGCCGGACCTCGATAGCGTCGATGGCCTCTCTCCCGCTGTATCGATCGACCAGAAGAGCACCAACAAGAATCCGCGCTCCACCGTTGGCACGGTGACGGAGATCTACGATTACCTGCGTCTCCTCTATGCACGCGTGGGCATCCCGCACTGCCCTGAATGCGGACGCGAGATCATGAAGCAGACCACGGATCAAGTGGCGGATAAGGTCATGCAACTGCCCATGGGTTCGAGGCTGCTCATAGTCGCTCCTCTCGTCCGCGGCCGCAAGGGTGAGTTCACGAAGGTTCTGGATGATCTCAGGCGCGAGGGATTCAGCCGTATGCGCATCGATGGCAAGGTCACGACCCTCGATCAGGACATCAAGCTCGACAAGAAGTTCAAGCATGATCTGGATGTCGTCGTCGACCGCATCGTGCTCAAAGAGGAAGCGACTTCACGCGTAGCGGAAGCGATCGAGCGTGCCACAGCGCTTGCAGACGGCAGCGTCATCGTGGTCGAACTGGATCGTGAGCAGCAGGTTCTGGCGGAGCATGCCTTCTCGCTCGCTCTTGCCTGTCCGGAGCACGGTCACTCGCTGGGAGAACTCCAGCCACGTGATTTCTCCTTCAACGCGCCCTATGGCGCTTGCCCGGAGTGCACGGGCTTGGGTTTCAAGCGGGAACTCGATCCCCGTCTGCTCATCCCTGATGACAGCCTCTCCATAAACGATGGAGCCATAGTCGCGCTTCCCATGGCCAAGACCAACTATCTGCCCCAGATCTTCGGCGCTGTCGCCAAGCACCTTGGCACCACGCTCGACGTCCCCTGGTGCGACTACACGGACTACCAGCGGGAATGCTTCATGGAGGGCACGGGTGACCAGCAGATCAGGGTGAATTACGTCACCCTCGACGGTCGACACACCTATTGGACCATCCAATTCGAGGGCATCAAGGCCATCGTCCGCCAGCGCTACGAGGAGAGCAGCAGCGATGCGGTGCGCGAGAAGATGGAGCGTTTCTTCTCCACCCAGCCCTGCGAGGCATGCCATGGTGCCCGTTTGAAGCCCGAGATCCTGGCGGTCACCTTGGGCGGCAAGGGCATCCATGAGGCATGCCGCCTGTCCGTCAAGGATGCCCTCGACTTCTTCGAAGGTCTCAGCTTCAGCCAACGCGATGCACAGATCGCCGACCGCATCGTGCGTGAGGTGCTCGCCCGTCTGCGATTCCTTCGTGACGTGGGCTTATCCTACCTGACGCTCGATCGTGCCACCGCCTCGCTCTCCGGTGGAGAAGCCCAGCGCATCCGCTTGGCCACGCAGATAGGCTCCGGTCTGATGGGGGTTCTCTACATCCTCGACGAGCCCTCGATCGGCTTGCACCAGCGTGATAACTCCAAGCTCATCGACACCCTCGAGAATCTTCGCGACATAGGCAACACCGTGATCGTCGTGGAGCACGACGAGGAGACCATCCGCCGCGCCGACCATGTCATCGACCTCGGTCCCGGTGCAGGTGAGAAGGGTGGCTGGATCACCGCACAGGGCAGCCCTCAGCAGGTGGCACAGACCCTGGGTTCCATTACCGGTGACTATCTGAGTGGACGACGCAGCATCCCCGTCCCTGTGCTACGCCGCGATCCAAAGCGCGGTGTCATCAGCATCCAAGGTGCACGAGAGAACAATCTGAAGGATCTCGATATCGACTTCGAACTGGGAACCTTCACGGTCGTGACGGGTGTTTCGGGTTCGGGCAAGTCGTCGCTCATCACATCGACCCTGGCTCCCGCTCTGAGCAACGCGGTGCACCGCAGCCGTCTGCAGGTTGGCGACCATCGCAAACTCATCGGCGTCGAGCAGATCGACAAGGTGATCGACATCGATCAGTCGCCCATCGGGCGCACGCCGCGCTCCAACCCCGCAACCTACATCGGTCTGTGGGATGACCTACGTCAACTCTTCGCCTCCTTACCAGAATCCAAGGCGAGGGGCTACAGTCCCGGGCGCTTCTCGTTCAACGTGAGTGGCGGCCGCTGCGAGGCCTGCAAGGGCGATGGCCAGATAAAGATCGAGATGCACTTCCTTCCCGATGTCTATGTTCCCTGTGAGGTCTGCCACGGCAGTCGCTACAATCGCGAGACCCTTCAGGTCACCTACCGCGGCAAGAACGTGAGTGACGTTCTCGACATGACCGTCGACGAGGCCCTGGCCTTCTTCGAGAACATCCCCAACGTCAAGCGCAAGCTGCAGACCCTGGCCGATGTGGGATTGGGCTACATCCGCTTGGGGCAACCCGCCACCACGCTCTCGGGTGGTGAGGCACAGCGTGTCAAGCTGGCGAGTGAGCTCCAGCGCAAGCAGACGGGCAAGACCTTCTACATCCTCGACGAGCCCACCACGGGCCTCCATATGGAGGACGTACGTCAGC
>JAFRFV010000073.1 GCA_017434185.1 Coriobacteriales bacterium | reverse complement strand
CCTGCAGGACCACATCAAGGTCTTCCTGGATAAGGGCAGCATGTACAAGATCGATGGCGACGTGCTGCTTCTGCACGCCTGCGTGCCGCTGAACAAGGATGGCAGCCTGAAGGAGAGCACCGTCTTCGGTCGCACGCTCGCCGGCCGCGCACTCTACGATGCGATCGACGGCTACGTGCGCGATGCCTTCAACGCCACCGACCCCGCCGAGCGCAAGCGCGGCCAGGACTTCCTGTGGTGGCTGTGGCTCGCTCCGGGCTCTCCGCTCTTCGCCAAGAGCAAGATGGCCACGCTCGAGATCTACCTCATCGCCGACAATGCCGCCCAGAAGGAGGATAAGAACGCCTTCTATAAGCTGCTCGAGAACGAGGACGCCATCGCGGGCATCTTCCGTGACTTCGGTATGGACCCGGCCAAGAGCCGCATGATCGTGGGGCACACTCCCGTGAAGGTCTCGGGCGGCGAGGACCCCGTGAAGTGCGGTGGTCACGTGATGATCATCGACGGCGGCATGTCGCGCGCCTACCAGCCCAACTCCGGTATCGGCGGCTTCGTGCTGGTGGCGGACGCGGACGGCGTCATGCAGCTGGGCAGCATCGAGCCCTTCGCGCTCGAGCCCTACAAGGGACAGCCGGACGATGGCGCGCTCCACGTGCTCGAGTGGCGCGCACTGCCGGCTCTCTAAGCGCTTATCCCCTGCGTTGGGGGCAGTCACTTGAGCGTCTACGTCGGCAACATAATGACGGCGGTCGCGGCATTCCCGCTGATCGCCTTCTTCATCACGGTTCCGGTCGCGATCGTGGAATACAACAAAGCGGGCGCGCTGCATTGGTTTCGCCTGTTCATGGTGTTCTCGTTCGTGTTCTACCTGCTGTGCGCGTACTTCCTCGTGCTGCTGCCCCTGCCCGAGGACCTCTCGATCGTCGTTCCCGGCGCCGAGCACCCACGCCTCGTACCCTTCAACTCCTTCAAGGGGCTCATCCCCGTCTTCCAGTCCGACCTCGGCCTGCTGGAGAAGACGAGGGCGATCATCACCCATCCGTGCATCTACGAGTACCTGTTCAACATCCTGCTGCTCCTGCCCTTGGGCGCCTATCTGCACTATTACTTCAGGCTCTCGATACCCAAGACGGTCCTGGTCGGCTTCCTGGTGTCGCTGTCCTTCGAGACCCTGCAGTACACGGGACTGCTGGGCATCTATGATCACCCATACCGCTACGCCGACGTCGATGACCTGATCGCGAACACGCTGGGCGCCTACATAGGCGCGCTGCTGAGTCAGCGGGTGAAGGGCTCGCTACCGGACATGGCCAAGATAGACGAGAGCACCCACGCACGCGGTCGACGCGCGAGTCTGACCAGGCGCGTTCTGTCGTTCATCGTCGACCTGAGCATCGGCCGGGTCATCCTGGTGCTGATCGCGCTCGCCATCGGCCCGGAGGCGGTGAACGATCCCGAGTTCTTCCTGAACACAGCGCCGCTGCGCAATCCGTTCATGTTCGCCGCCCTGTTCGCGCTGGTTCCGCTCATCACCAAGGGCCAGACGCTTGGACAGAAGGCCTTGGGCGTCTACACCGCGCGCTTGGACGCCAGCCGTGCGCCCTGGCATCTGGTGGCGGCGCGTTACTACCTGCTCTGGCTGTTCGCCAACATCCCCGGCTTCGTCTTTGGCAGGATACTGCGTGTCGCACTCAACCCGCCCTCGGACAACTTCATCTTCACGTTCATGAACGAGCACGTGGCCGCGATCGTCCTGGCCGGCCTCATACTGATCGTCCTCTGGGCGCTGCACTTCCTGTGGCGCGCGATCAAGGCGAAGAAGCAGGACAAGAGCATGGTGACGCTCTATGGCCTGGTCAGTCGCACGCGCGTTCTGACCGTGCAGGCGGAAGAAGAGGCTGCGGCCGCAGCTGCGGCTGCCGCGGAGCAGGCTGTCGTTGCGGCGCTCGCTGCTGCCCCGGCGGGGAATGAGGACGCGGGAGCGGGGGATAAGGACGAGGCTGTGCACGAAGGAGAGGTGGACTGAGCATGGGATTCCTGATGGGCTGCGAGAACGTGCATCTGGAATACCCGGTGAAGCTCATCTTCGACAACCTCACCCTGGGCATCGAGGAAGGCGACCGCATGGGCATCGTGGGCAGCAACGGCGACGGCAAGACGTCGCTGTTGCAACTGCTCGCCCGTACTGTGGAGCCCGATTCCGGCCGTATCACCGCACGTAACGGCCTGCGCGTGGGCTACCTGCAGCAACACGACTCCCTCGACCCGGACGCCACCGTGGCGCACAGTGTGGTGGGCGACGTGGATGAGCACGAATGGGCGAGCGACCCCCGCGTGCGCGGCATCATCAACGGCATCATCGGCGACGTGCCCTGGGATGGACTCGTGCGCAACCTGAGCGGCGGTCAACGCAGGCGCGTCGACATCGCCCGCGTGCTGGTGGGTGATCACGACGTGATCCTTCTGGACGAGCCCACCAACCACCTGGATATGCGTGCCATCGCGTGGCTGGCCGCCCACCTGCAGCAACGCTGGAACAGGAAGGAGGGCGCGCTGCTGGTGGTCACCCACGACCGCTGGTTCCTGGACGAGGTCTGCACCGCGATGCTCGAGATCCACGACGGCATCGCCGAGCCCTTCGAAGGCGGCTTTTCCGCCTACGTGTTGCAGAAGGTGGAGCGCGAGCGCGCGGCGGAGGTCGCCTGGCAGAAGCACAACAACCTCATGCGCCGTGAGCTCGCCTGGCTCACCCGCGGTGCCCGCGCCCGTGCCACCAAGCCCAAGTTCCACATGGAGACCGCGAAGGCGCTCATCGCCACGGAGCCGCCCATCCGCAACACGATCGAGCTCAAGCGCAGCGCCATGTCGCGTTTGGGCAAGCAGGTGATCGACGTGATGGACGTGAGCGCCAGCTACGATGGTGTGCAGGTGATAGACGGCGTGACCTGGCACATAGGTGCGGGCGACCGCTATGGCATCCTGGGTGAGAACGGCGCCGGCAAGACCACGCTGTTGCGCCTGATCATGGGCAAGCAACGTGCGAGCAAGGGATACGTGAAGATTGGCAAGACGGTCAAGTTCGCATATCTCTCACAGGAGCTCGAGGGTCTGCGCGGCCTGGAGGACGATCGCGTGCGCGAGGTGCTGGGACGCTACAAGACCCGCTACGAGATCGAGGGCAAGGAGCTCACGCCCGCCCAGCTGCTGGAGCGCCTGGGCTTCGAGACCTCTCCTCTCAATTCGCGTGTGCGCGATCTGAGCGGTGGTCAACGCCGTCGTCTCATGCTCATGCTCATCCTGCTGGACCATCCCACCGTGCTGGTGTTGGACGAGCCCGGCAACGACCTGGACACCCAGAGGCT
>JAFRFV010000072.1 GCA_017434185.1 Coriobacteriales bacterium | reverse complement strand
CCACCTTCTTGCGGTCCTCGTCACGCAGCGCGAACTCGTAGAGCGCGAAATCCTCCAGCTTCGATCCGAAGCGCTCCTGCAGCTGTCCGGCCAGCACCTCGCGCACCTCCGGCGTCAGACGCTCACCCAGGCCAGCAAGCCCCTCAAGGGAGACTCCCTCGGCAATGATCGGGGCCGCCTTCTCCATGACGGCGACCTCCACCATCGTCTGCAGCCTGTCCATGGGGATGTCGCCATCCTCCAGGATCGCGCTCAGCTTCGCATCGGGCGCCCCATACTCGACCACACCGCTGTAGCGTGCATCCAAGTGCAGGTCGACCATGCCCTCATGCACGCGCACGGGCATCCAAGCACCAAAACCCAGCATCGACATCGCTTATCCCCTTCCCTAGAAGGCGGCTCCCAGCGCGTGAGCCTCCGCCAGCTTCTGCTCGCTCTTGTTCTGCTCGCCATACGCGGTCACGATACCCACGTCCTCGACGCCCCAATAGTTGCAAATGTCGTGGTACGTCGCGATGGAGCCCGTGTACACGTCGGGCGAATGCGAACTGCACATGAGCGCCATCTTCTTGAGCGCGGGCGGCTTGCCGAAGGCATAGCAACGCTGCAGCGCGGCATGGGTCTGGGCGCTCCAGGTGAAGTAGTAGATGGGCGTGGCGATCACGAGCGCGTCGGCCTTCTTGAGCAGCGGATAGATATCGCGCATCTCGTCCTTCTTGAGGCAGTTGCCCTCGCGACCCTGACGCACGCAGTAGTCGCAGCCCAGGCAACCATCGATGCGCTTGTGGCTCAGATCGACCACCTCGACTTGGTGGCCGGCCTCCTTGGCGCCCTTCACGAATTCCTTCACGAGAGCTGCGGTGTTGCCCTTGGGATGCGGACTGCCATTGAATACCAGGATGTACATCTGATCACTCCTCGATAGCGGTGGAGCCGGCGCGCTGCTTCTTCGATGCGCGCGGCTTCAGGAAGATAACCCAGAGCAGAATAGCATAGTATGCTGCGCAAATGGCGATGGTGATCACACACAGCAATGTGGATTTGGGCGCCAGACCCACCAGGATCAGGATGGGGATGCCCAGCAGGATGCCAAAGCTGCTGCCTATCACCAGATTGTTGGCGGCCGGCGTCGAGAACTGCGGATCGATCTCGCGCAGCAGCAGGATGCCGGAGCTGATGGTACCGGTCATCATGCCGTACATGGAGACCAGACCCTCGTAGTAGTAGTCGCCGTAGACGCGCTTGCACACGAACTTGAGATGGAACAGCGTGACCACCGCACCCAGCACGACCAGCAGCAGGAAGGGCACCCACAGACCGGACAGGTCCTCCAGCTCGATGGAGGCGATACCCGCGACGATCATGATGTCGAAGGCCATGCCGGAGATACGCGACAGCAGGTAGTTGTTCTGGTACTGACGCGTCATGATCCTGCCGTTCTTCATCTTCTTCAGGGCGATGCGCGCCAGCAGGGCGATGGCGGAGCCCACGATGAAGTTGAAGCCCCACAGCAGCGTGTTCACGGTGGCGCCCACGCCGGGAGCGACGGCGGTGAGGAACGAGGTGAGACCCCACGTGGCCAGAAACGTGACCAGGTAGACGATCGCGACCAGACAGACCTGGATGGTGAAGCGGTCGATGCTTTCGGAAACGGGCGCCTCGTCCTTGTGCTGGAAGTCCTCGACGGTGGCGCTGCGAGCCAGGTCCTCGCTGTCGATGCGCTGCACCTTACCCTGCCTCACCAGCATGTTCACGTAGATGACGCCCACCACGCAGGCCACGATGTAGCCGGTCGCGGCGATGGCCAGACCAAAGGAGCGGCCGCCCGCGAAGCCCAGCGCCTCGTAGGTGAAACCGATGTTGTTGGCCTGACCGGGACCCTGGCCATAGCCCATGGGCAGCAGGATGCCGGCCGCCTCGAACAAGCCCGGCATGAAGGTATGTGCCAGAATGAGCGTGATGAGCAGACCCAGCACGCCCTGGATCATGTAGGAGCTCACGATCACGGCGCCGCTCTTGAGACCCGTGAGCTGGCCCTTCGCCTTGTCACGCTCTTCAGGCACGCGCAGGGTCATGGCGATGAAGCCAATGGCGATGCAATGGTACACGAGCATCTCCATGAACGCCTTGTCGATGCTCACGATACCCAGGAGCTTGATGATCAACAGCAGGAAACCACCCAGGACGGCCGCCGGCAGCAGCGTGCTGCGGATGGCCGGGATCTTGCGGCGCAGCAGGTTGGCCACCAGGATGGCGATGGCGATGATGCCCAGTTGCAGGATGGGGTTCCACAGCCCCGGATTCGCCGCCGAGTAATCCATCTAACGCTCCTCCTTCACCAAGTCGAACAGATACAGGTACTTCAAGGCGCTGAAATGGCTCGCGCCGTCGACCTCGTAATGCTTGCCGCCGTCCTTCAAGTGCACCACCATGTGGTTGCGCCCGATGATCGCGACACCCTCGAAATCGCCCACGGGGATGCGCTTATCCCCCACTTCGATGTATTGGGGATAAGCGCTCACTTCCGCATCGAATTCGCGAAGCTGTGCGTGGGCGGCCTCGTCGACCTCGACGATGTGGAGGGTGTCGGAGAAGAGCGGCGCATCCCCGGCTTCCGCAAACAGCTCGCGCAGGCGCTCGCGGTCGTACGCATCCCACTGCGTGACCGTGCGCGTCTGGCCATCGCTGCAGGTGAGATAGCCCGTGGCCTCGTAGGTGGCGTGGAAACCGCAGT
>JAFRFV010000071.1 GCA_017434185.1 Coriobacteriales bacterium | reverse complement strand
GCCATAGCCCGTCTCCAGGAGGAGTTCGAGCGACTTCCCGGTATCGGTCCCAAGAGCGCCCAGCGCATCGTGTACTGGCTGCTCAACAACGACAGCGCCAAAGCGCTGCGCTTGGCCGACGCCATCCGCGAGGTCAAGCAGACCGTGCATTTCTGTCCCGTGTGTTTCAACTATGCCGAGGGCGAGACCTGCGACGTGTGCGCCGACGCATTGCGCGACGTGAGCATGATCTGTGTGGTGGAGGAGCCCAAGGACATCGCCAGCATCGAGCGCACCCACCAGTACAAGGGCCTCTACCACGTGTTGGGCGGCGTCATCAACCCCATGGAGGGCGTCACCCCCAATGACCTGCATATTCGCGAGCTCATGGCGCGTCTGGCGTCGAGTCAGGTGCATGAGGTGCTCATCGCCACCAACTCCAACGTCGAGGGCGAGACCACCGCATCGTACTTGGCACGGCTCATCAGCCCGCTGGGCATCCGCGTCACGCGACTCGCGAGCGGCTTGCCCGTGGGCAGCGACCTGGAGTTCGCCGACGAGGTGACCCTGGGCCGCGCCATCGAGGCGCGCCGCGAACTCTAGGTAGGGGATAAGGGAGGCGCGACCGTGCGATTCCACTACGCTGGCAAGTTCGATGGCGACCCGGAGAGCCTGCCCCACGGCGAGCATATGCCCGGTGCCGTCAAATTCAAAGAGCCCGAGGACAGCAAGAAGCTTGCGGTGATCGCCAGCTTCATCGGCTTGAGTGTCTTCGTGGTGGCGATGCTGCTGTATCTCTGGCGTATGTTCACCTATGACTTCCCTGCGGAGCATCCCATGGGTGCGATGGGCAGGGGCATGTTCGTGGGTCTCTTCCTGTTCGTGATCACGATGGTGCCGCACGAGTTCCTGCATGCCATCTGCTTCAAGGAGGACGTCTACCTGTACGAGAATCTCAAGCAGGGCATGCTCTTCGTGGTGGGTCCGGAGACCATGAGCAAAGGGCGTTTCATCTTCATGAACCTGCTGCCCAACCTGGCCTTTGGCGTGCTGCCGCTCGCGCTGGCGATCATCTTCTGGCCGTTGGCGACCTGGCTCGCCTGGTGGGGACTCTTCGCGCTCACCGGAAGCGGTGGCGACCTCTTGAACGTGTTCAACGCGATCACGCAGATGCCGCGCGGGGCGCGCACCTACCTCCACGGCTTCAACAGCTGGTGGTATCTCCCCTGGTGGGAAGGTATCTCCCCTAGTGGGAAGCGGTCCTAACGAATGGATTCGGTTCTGTCGTCGTTCACGATCGACTCGAATGACTGTGCCAATGCTCTCAACGCCATGTTGATCGAGTTCACGAACTCCGGATCCCGTCGAAAATCGGAAGCCTGATAAGAACCCGTGCCTTCCAGAGCTACGGCGCTCATATAGGTCAGATTCGCGAGGCTACCAAAGACATCGAACTCCCTGCCGGTCATCAGACAGTGGAAGATGTAATCATAGAAGGCACCCATGCTCATCACAATGGTGCGATCGATGTCCTTATCGGTTATGCTGGTGGTCTTGCTGATTCGCTCGATGTTCCACTGAACGAAATACTCGTTCAGCGTCTCGGTCACGTTCCTGCTCGCAAGTATCTCCATCATGAAATCCTGGAAGCCCCAGTTTCCCAATAGGAAACCGAAAGCACAGCAACCCACCTTGTAGAATTCGACGTGATTGCCCATCAATCGGGTCTCATCGATTCCCAGAACATGCTGGCTTTCCTCGAGCACCCATGCAAGCAATGACGTGGGAAGGTCCTCTTTGCGGGGAAAATGGTACTGCACCAAGCTGCGGCCCACGCCACATGCTCTGGCTATGCTCGCGTAGGTCGTGGCGTCATATCCCACATCCCTGAACTGCTTCCACGCCTCGTGTTCGATTCGTTGTCTTGTCCATCCGTCTCTGTTCACAGGTGCGACCTTTCATGATTCCTGCCGACAATGATATCAGAAAAAGATGCCAAATCTACTGTACATGTACAGTAAAGTATGATACTGTACATGTACAGTATCTATTCGTGATCGATTCGGTGAGAAAGGATTGATGATGTATACGGTCGATCAAGTCATGCCCTACGTTTGGGACCATCAAGGACTCACCATAGCCATGGCACTCATCTGCTATAGCTTGGGATTCCTGCCGTACCTTGCCAACATGCTTCTGCAAATCAAGCAGAAGAAGGGCGTCTTCCCGCTGTGGACGCATGCGTTCTACATCGGCGCGGACTTCACCTTCGCTGTCATCGCGTTCAAGCAGTGGCTGGAGATCGGTTGGCTCTTCTGGATCCTTCTGTGCATCGGCAACTGGGTTTTCATCGTCGTGGAGATATGGTCGCTCCACAACTGCATCAAGAACGAACGCCAAGCGACTTTCGGCTGGTACAAGAAGGGCGAAGAGGTCTCCAAGGGCTACGCTTGGGCCCGCGCACTCATCAGCTACGCCATCGGTATCATCTTCTGTGGCTGCCTGCGTGCGATCCTCGGTGATCCTATGGTTCTCATCATCTTCCTGCTCACCAGTTGCGTTTGCTGCGTCGTGTCGCCCCTCGTCTACGAACGTCGTGGTGAGAACACGAAGGGCCTGAAGTTCCTGGCCGTCGCCAATCTCATCAACATCACCTACGCGTTCATGCCGGCGGGCATCGGCTATTACTCCACCCTGCTGCCCTTCCTAAGCACCCCGTGGATGACGATCACCGGTATCGTGTTCGTGCTCATCGCCGCCTATGGCGTCTATGTGGCGTTCGTGAAGCTGCCCAAGTACGAGGCTGCCGCGTAGTTCCACTCGCACCCTGCACCTATCCGCGAATGAAGACCCCTTGCACTCGTGCAAGGGGTCTTCTGTTGGTGTTTGGGATAAGCGCTGCGCTTATCCCCCTACTTGTGATAGTAGCAGTGGCGCTCGTACTTGGGCTCGCAGCACAGGTTCATGCCCAGGCTCGTGTAGAGCTTCTCGTCCGCGCTGCCGGGACTCACGCTGATGAACGCATCGCAGCCGCGCAGCTTGGGCAGCTGCTCGATGGCAAGCGCCGCCTCCGGATTGGTCGCGCTGCTGATGGAGAGTGCGATCAGGCACTCGTCGGAATGCAAGCGGGGATTGCGCGAGCCCAGCGCGCCGGTCTTGAGTGCACAGATGGGCTCGATGGCGGCATCGCTGATGATCAGGTCGTCGGGGTCGATGCCCGCCAGCGCCTTGAGTGCGTTCATGAGTGTGGACGACGCGCAGCCCATGAGGCTCGAGGTCTTGCCGGTGATCACCTGGCCATCGGGCAGGACGATTGCGGCGGCGGGAGCACCGGTCGCCTCCTCCTTGGCGAGTGCGGCGGCGCGCGCGGGGTTGATGTCAACGGTCACGCCCGCCTTGCTCATGATGGTCTCCATGCGGTCGATCATCTGCTGGCCGCTGCCGCTGCGCTTCACCTTGAGCGCGGTCTCGAAGTAGCGGCGCACGATCTCCATGCGCGCGGCCTCGCACACGGCTTCGTCATCCACGATCGCGAAGCCCGCCATGTTCACGCCCATGTCGGTGGGGGAGTTGTAGGGCGACTCGCCGATGATGCTGGTCATCATGGTCTTGAGCAACGGGAAGCTCTCGACGTCGCGGTTGTCGTTCACAGCCAACACCTGGGAGGCCTCCAGGTGGTAGGGGTCGATCATGTTCACGTCATCCAGGTCGACCGTGGCCGCCTCGTAGGCAAGGTTCACCGGATGCTTGAGCGGGATGTTCCAGATGGGGAAGGTCTCGAACTTGGCGTAGCCCGCGACCACGCCACGCTTGTGCTCGCCGTAGAGCTGCGAAAGGCAGGTGGCCATCTTGCCGCTGCCGGGGCCGGGGGCGGTCACCACGACCAGCGGGTGGGTGGTCTCGACGAACTCGTTGCGGCCGAAGCCCTCGTCGCTCACGATGCGCTTGAGATCGTAGGGATAGCCTTCGATGAAGTAGTGGCGGTACGCGCGCACGCCCAGCATCTCCAGCTTGTCGCGGAATTCGCGCGCCTTGGGCTGGTCGGCGTAGTGGGTCAGCACGACACCGCTGATGAGGAAGCCCATGCCCTTGAAGGCGTCCATCAGGCGCAGCACGTCATCGTCATAGGTGATGCCCAGGTCGCCGCGCAGCTTGTTCTTCTCGATGTCGGCGGCGTTCACCACGATCACGATCTCGACATCGTCCTTAAGGGCCTGGAGCATGCGGATCTTGGAGTCGGGCTGGAAGCCGGGCAGGACGCGGGAGGCGTGGTAGTCGTCGAAGAGCTTACCACCGAACTCGAGGTAGAGCTTACCGCCGAACTGGGCGATGCGCTTGCGGATGTTGTCGGATTGCAGCTCGATGTACTTCGCGTTGTCGAATCCCTGCTTCATGACGCCCGACCTCCTTCTCGCGGCGGGTTGCGTTTGTGTCCGGATGCCGCGATGTGGTATTGCTGACGGTCATTTATACCATATCTTGGGCTCCTGTGACAGCAACGGGGCGGCGTGCTACCATGAGCGCAACCGATGAGAGGGGTGTCATGAACACACAGCAGCTTCAAGCGCACTACGCCGGATTGGACCTGAGCCAGGCCTTCACACGTTTGTGCCGCATGGTCCTGCCGGATCAGGTCGAGTTGGCGGGCATGCGCATCCTCGATCTGTGCTGTCGCAGCGGCAAGGGCTGCTGCAAGTTCGCGGAGCGTGCCGGTGCGGCGCGCGGCGGATACGTGCTGGGTGTGGATTGGGATCCCGGTCTCGTGTCGCTGGCGCAGGTCAACGCCTTCAAGGCGGCGGATAAGGGCCGCGCAGCGGGTGTTTCCATGGCTCCTATCAAGATCCTCAAGGCCTACCCGGAGTCGATGCGCGCCGCGGGTTTGATGCCCGCCTCATTCGACGTCGCCTACGTGAACAACGTCTTCTCGCTGCTGGCCGAACCCGCCGCGGTGCTGCGCACGGTCGAGTACACGCTCGACGAGGGCGGCGTACTCAACCTTGATGTCGCACTCGCCAGTGCCTCTGTGCCCGCGGAGCTGCGTGAGTCCG
>JAFRFV010000070.1 GCA_017434185.1 Coriobacteriales bacterium | reverse complement strand
TGCGCCCGTTAATGCGGCTCTAACTGTTGCTTTTGCGCCTTTTGCGACCCAACAAGCGATTTCTATATCACTCACCCTATTGGTGATTTCTGGGTGAGCGTGCGGATTCCCTTTTGGGCCTTTTATTGCAATAGGAACGTCATAGTAGATGCCGCAAGACAAGTTGTAGTCTCCGGACGGCTGGTAGATGTGTGGTTTGCCGATGCCAAATGATTTGAATCCATCATCATCATTGAGGAGAACAATCAACCGATCAGCTTGGGTTCGCGTTGCCCGAGATACCTCTTTCATCTTGCTCTTCATGAACTTGATTGTGTCAAGGTTTTCTCCGAAGAAGTCGAAGAGTTCGCGATCCATTTCCATCGCTGGTTCCTCCAAGTTCTCGATTGATTTCATGAAGTCCCGGACAAAGCTCAACCACTCATGGTCTGCCGCGAGCATGGTTTCTCCGATACCATCTTTCACGTAGGCAAAGAGTGCTGAGTAGGTGACATTGCAGAGTTCTACGCCAATTCCATGACATCGCGAAGCCCATTTGCCTGTTTTGCTTCTTTCGTCATGTAGGGTGAGTGTGAGTAGAAGCGGTGTTTTGTGTTTGGCCATATCACGCACTTTGCCTGCGTATTCTCCCAAGTCGTTGTAAAGACCTGCGTCGATCTTGTTCTCTATGCCCAGCACGAGGTCTGGAGTTTCGACCACCACGTCAATACGGAGATTATTATCCGTCGCCACTTCGGTTTGGCTGGATGAGGGAGCGATTTGCATGCTGGAAGGGCTGAAAGCGGGATTCACATCGGATGCAGCGAGAAGTAACGATTGAAGCCAAAGATCGCCCATGCCGTGTTCCGCTTCGGTGTCGAGCAGAAATGCGAGGATCTTGCTCACCGAAATCTCGCGACATTCGATGCCTGCGACCTCCATGAAAGTTGGTTTGCGCCTGGGTTTGTTCAGGTTCGCGAGTTGTAGCGATATCAGGAGATCGCGCAGTTGTTGTTTCTCTTCTTCATTCATAGGCTGGTCCTTCTCGGGCTCGCCACTATCCTTGATGTAACCATTGTAGAGCAAATCGCCCCTTTGCAGCGCTTAACCCGTGATAACACACATCGTGATGCAGCATACGTTGTGCGTGTTTCTTGCTCGCGGCCATTAATGGACCCGAGCGAGAAGTCGCCGTTCGATATTCTCTTATCCCCTAGACGAGACCCTGGAACATGGGGTTCCGGGGCGAGGAAGAGAGGAGAGATGATGGCAGATAACACGAACGACGCTCCTTCTTATGTGCGCAATGGATCATTCTGCCCGTATTGCGGAGCATCACTCACGGGAGGCTCGGTGTATGGGCACCTCCGAGAGAACAAGAGCGTTACAGAGCGTTTCACCGTCGCAGTCACCGTGGGCGTGATCGCGCTGGTCCTGACAATTGCCAACCTTGGGTTCATGATGGCGGTCCTTCAGTTCATGTCGTCCATCCAAGCCGCGATGTGAGCGTCATGGGTGTCGAGCGATAGCTATATGGCTTCGGCGGCCACTAGCCGATCTTGATCCAAATGGCAGGGCGTACTGCGCTTTTTTCAGCTGCTCCTCCGTTGCAGCCGCTGAAACCGAATCGAATGGTGACGATAGTCTCTTCTGAGCGAGGCGATCTGGTCAGCCATTCGCATGTGCCGTGGATGTCCGCTTTGACGCCGCTCTGCTTTGCATATGCAGTTGGATAGCACATAAGGTCTTCCGTTTTTCCGGGTTGAACCAAGAAGCGGTCGATCTCTTCTTTGCTGAGGAGACACACCTCACCAGCGAGCAATTCTCTTTCCGATTGCTTAAAGGCTCTCAGGAGGAAACTGCTGTTGAGCCATGCCCTCATGTCACTGAATTCCCAGTCGGGGCTCATCTTCCTCTCGTAGTTGTACTTCCTTGCGTCGAGCCCGTATATGCTGAGCAACAGAGCTTCGTTCGATGTTCGCTTGATAACCCGCCATTCGATCGGTTCGAGTTTGTCGCAATCCGTCTGGGGGTATCGGCCGAACAAGAAGATGTCACCTTCCTGGAGGTCCATCAATGAGTAGAACGGTTCGTCGGAGGTACGTTCCTCTTCTGCGCGCAGCATCGCAGGGACAGACGAGAGCGCGATGGTCGATTGCTTTGACGGGAGAATCTCGTTGGCAATACGTTCTGCTGCGTCTGGATTGCTGAGTGTCTTCTCGAGGAGTTTCCTGATACGTTTCTTGAGGCTGATTCTCAGGGCCTTCACAGAGGTCTCATACACGTTGCAGTAGGGAACGAGCTCGGAAGGGTCATTGGGGTCGGGGACTTTGATGGCGGTACCGCAATCGACTGCGCGCTGCGTTACCGGGCCGGCTCCTTCGAGGAGTGCTTCAAGATAGCAGCGGTCGGTATGGGCGTTCTTCAAGTCGTCTGAGTGGGCGTGGGTTCGGAGTTCCTGCCAAAGGGTGTCATACCAGATGAGCGGCTCTTTATCACCAGGGAGGTGATAAAGAGCGCGACAGTTGGCGCCGTCGAAGATGTAAGTCGCATCTGTCATGAATCCTCCGTGGAATGGATCGTTCCAACCAAGTCCAACCGGTTTCGAACCTTGGGCCAAACCTTCGTGGTTCGCGAGAAGGGTACCCTGTCTTGCGTAGTGTAGCACCCGATGAAGCGATGCGAACACGCATCAAGTCAAATCCTGATTGAGTTCTGATTCGCTCATGATTGGGTTGACACGGAGCGGCCTAGTATTGTCATCGGGTTGGTATCGGGACTCGAGAGAGAGGAGACAACATGGGTTACAACTACTACGGCAGCAACGGCAAGTTGAAGGGAAGCAGTGGCACGGACATCTGGGGCAACAAGGTCTTCCGCGATTCTAGCGGCAAGGTGAAGGGCTACCGCAGCACCGACATCTGGGGCAACAGTGTCAACCGCGGTGCTGACGGCAAGATCAAGTCCTACAACAGCACGGACATCTGGGGTAACAAGGTCGTCCGTGGCACCGATGGCAAGGTGAAGGGCTATCACAGCACTGACATCTGGGGCAACAAGGTCTTCCGTGGCGCCGACGGCAAGATCAAGGGCTACAAGCGCAAGGGTAGCTTCTAGCCGTGAAGATGGGACATCGCTCCGGTTTCGAGCTGACGGTCCAGCAGTGCTGGGCCGTCAGCACCGCTGGATTCATCTGTGTCGCGGCGATCTACCTATGCCAGTGCATCCTGGGATACTTGGCGCCGCTGCACTGGACCGACGTGGCGAAGATCCTGCCGCTGCTGCTGGCAAGCGTTGGCACTTGCAGGAAATCGAGGAACGTCGTCGCGACCGGCTTGGGCATCGAAGCGTTCGTTCAGGTCATGATGTTCTGTACGTATGTCGACAGGGTGAACGACCTCCCGGCCGCTTTCGCGAACTGGGGCGTGAGTGCATTCGTCTTGGTGAAGATGCTGCTGGTCATCGTGGCGAGCATCTGGATGGCTGCTGCGATGGTGGAACGGAACCCGGAGGGAGGCAACCCGGAAAAGGCTGTCTCCCCGGCTGCGCTTATCCTCATAAGAGCGGTCGTGGGATTCGTGGGTTGGACGGTGATCGTGTCCTTCGTACCGACCTATGTTTTCGTCCCGGGCTATGAGATTGCATGCGTCACCAAGTTCATGCTGCTCGCGCTCGCGTTCTTCTGCCTGAGCAACGCATGTAAGGAACAACAACTGATAGGAGGAATCGAATGAAGTTGATCGATGAAGCCAAGAAGAAGGATCTGCCGCTGCTGGCGAAGCTCGATGGCGCCGATGCGGCGATCGAATATATCGCCGCTGAGACCGAAAAGTACCGTGCTGCGTACCGTGCGGGCGAGATGAGCGTGAAGAAGGCCGCCGATGAGGCTTTCAGTCCAACGAGCATCCACTCCTTCATGTGCGCGCGTCGTCTTTCGTTCTCCGTTGCGAAGGACTATGCCTGCGACTTCGTTCCCCACGACCGTTATCTCGCACTGGAACGTGCTCATGAGCAGTGGAAGAACGGGCAGGAGATCACGACGGACGAAGTCTGGCTCTTCAAGCATCCGGACTTCCGTTTTGCGGATACGTTCGGTTTCGAATTCCGTCTGGGCGAGGGCGAGCCGGCATCGCCAGAAGACATGGACGCCTTCTTCCGTGCGTGCCATGCGGCTTGCGTTCCGGTGCTGTTCTTCGACACGCCCCCGTCCGATATCCCCACTCCGGGCTACTGGAATACCAGCGAAACGAACGGAGAGTTCTTCCTGGACCGCGGTGTGGATGTCACGCCGCTGCTGATTGATGACGATCCGGTGGGCAAGGCCTTCGACCTTCCCATCGCCGGTGGTGGTGTTCTCCATCTCTTCGAGATCACGTCGGTGGAGCCCGAGTTCCATCACTTCGAGGATGAGGAATACCTCGAGTCGCTCGAGTGGAATGCCATCGGCTGTGCCGAGGGTTATCTGAGCCCCAAGCCGCACGCAATCAGGTTCACCAGCTATGACGACCAGGCTTCGTTTATCTGCGCTGTCCCCGACGAGGGCGATGCGGATTGGGAAGCCTTCAGCGCATACGAGCTCTGGGAGCCCTATCGCGCATGGTGTGGTGCACATCATCAGGCGGTTTCGGAAGCTACGATCGCGCTGTTCCTGGGCGAGGAAGGTTAGAAGGTGTCGGCAGCGGATGGTCACCCTTGCACAGTGCCGTGCAAGGGTGACGTGATCGAGCTGGGGCATGCGTCTGGCGGGGAACCGCTGCGCTGGCGTGTGGATATCGTCTACGGCCACTTCGCCCATGTCGTGTGCGTGGATGCGGTCGATATCGATGACGACGGCTATCTCAAACGTTATCTGAATGGTCCGTTCGCGGTCGAGTCCTTCACCGAGGATGAACGCCATGTGATCCGTGGGTTCCTCGGCTTCGCTTCAGACGAGGCCGAGGTAGCCCCGGCGATTCGCCCTGCTGCGTGGATCAGCGTGCAGGCGTTGGATGACCTGAAGAAGGGGGTGTGACGGATGACACGTGCAGAAGCTGAGCAGTTGTTCGGTCTGAGCAGCGGCTACACGCTGAAGGACATCAAGACCGCCTATCTGCGGCTTGCCAAGGAGTTCCATCCCGACGCACGCGGCAACTCGCGCGCTGCGAACATCTTCATGCAGCAGATCAACGAGGCCAATGAGATTCTCAAGGCCGTTGTCACCGGTAGGTATCGGGGGGATGGGACTTGTGGCGGCAGCAGCAAGCGGGGCAAGTGGGAGGACGACGACCAAGACTTCGAGGATTGGTGCTGGAAGAAGCGCGAAGAAGAGAAGGCTGCGGAAAAGAAGCGCGTAGAAGAGGAGGCCGCCGCCAGGAAGCGTGCGGCGGCAGAGGCCGAAGCCAAGAGGCGTGCAGAGGCTGAAGAGCGCCGCCGTAAGGAGGCTGAAGAGCAGCGCCGCGCGCAGGAAGCCGCAGCGGCGGCAGCAGCGAAAGCGGCCGAGGAGCATCGCATGTTGGGGAAGAAGCTGAAGAGCATCGCTCGTGCTTCATATCTGGTCGCTACGGGAGCAGTGGTGGTCTATGCAGCTTGCAGCTATGGCAAAGCGCTGGCGTTGTTTCCCTGGCTCATGCTGACAGTCTCCTCCATCTACCTTCTGGTGATTATGTTGGGCACATTGGGGGTCGAGCGCGTCAAGGAATACTGTTGGGGATGGTTTATCCCATCGATGGCGATTGTCGGGGCGTTCTTCAGCCCGGTCCTCGCAGCAGGTGCGGTCGATGTCTCCGTATCAGTTCCCAAGTTCGACATCATACTCTGCGTCTTCGGCATTGCCCAAATGCTCGCCTTCTTCGCTTCCATAGACTGGAACGACTCAAAACGCCGAATCGAGTTCCAGCTTGCGTCGTGGTGCGCTCTGTTCGTGGCGATCATGATGGCAGTCACAGTGTGATGGCGTGTGCGTGGTTCAGTCATCACGCTGCGCTTATCCCCTTATTCGTCGTATTGGTCGCGGATGAAGGAAAGCAGGCGCTCGTACTCCTGCACCGCCTCGGGCGGGTAGGTGATCTTCGCGTGCGTGTAATGCACGTTGTCTACCTTGGTTGCGTTGAGCTGCATGAGCCAACCATAGAACTGCGGTGAGAGTGGTGCCTTCATGCAGATCTTCGCGCGACCTTCACCGGCAGGGTACACGAGCACGTCCTTGCCGAACTTATCCACGATGGGATTCATGGCTTCCAGCTGGATTTCGAGTTCGATGGGCACCTTGTCGGCCGCGTACACACCGAACTGCGGACTCACATGGTCATCCAGCTCGAAACCGGCGATCAGCGGATCCTGGGAGGCGGGCTCATCGCTCATCTTGATGTCGACCATGCGATCCACGCGGAAGGGCGGGAAGGGATTCCCGCCCTCGATCTTGGAGAAATAGTCGTGGAAGCCGATGAGATAGTAGAACTCGTCGGCGTACACCAAGCGCACGGGCGTCGTGACATAGGGCTTCTCACGGGTGAGGACCTTCTTCCCCTTGCCGTCGTATTTGGTGTAGTGGAACTCGATCTTGCGATGCAGGCGCATCGCCTGTTGGATGAGGTCGAGGTTCGTGAACACGCCCTCGTTGGTCATCTTGATACGGCTGGGCACATCGATGCGACGCTTGAGCATCTTGCGCTGGTCGATGCTTGCGAGACCCTGGATACGCTCGATCAGATGCTCGGTGAGTTCGTCGGTGAGGAACGGTGAACTCTGCACCGCGTCCACGAGCATGATCATCTCTTGGAGTTCGAGCGGACGCGTCGCGAGGCGATAGTAGCCCTTCTTGGGCGAGACGATGTCGAGGCCGAACTCACGCAGGGCACCGATGAAGCGCAGTATGGCCTTGCGCTCACGGTCGATCTCATGGTAGGCGAGGTACTCGATGATGTCCTGGACGGTGCAGGAGTTGACATCGTCGGTCTTCTCCATGAAGAACTTGAGTGTGTAGAGCAGCGCGAGGCCTTGGTCGGGCTGGTTTGCCATGATCATCCTTTCCATGCGCCCAGTGTAGCGGGTTGTGCGCGAGGGCTGGGGCCATTAATGGGATGATTATAACGCGTGGAAGGATCCGTGAGGAAGATACTGATGGGGACACGCCTCTTCTGGAGGAATGTCCCCATCGGCTGGGCGAGCTTTTGCCGCAGCTAGAAGCCTACGATGGCGTCGCAGATGATGGCACTGCTGATGTGGGTGCTCTTCTTGATGGCTTCGATATCGCTTGCCAGCAGATAGTCGTGATCCATAAGCGCCTGCGCGAGTGTGAGCAGGAATTCGCGATTGGATGCCAGCACCTGCTTTGTCTGCTGATAGAAGCGTTGCAGCTCCGCCGCTATGAGGGTTTCCTGCTTCTGATGGAGGTCTTGGGAGACGCCCTGTGGGCCAGGGGCGAGGTTGCGCAGCACATTGAGGCCGTTGCGTCCCTCATACATCACGCGATCCCTGATCATGCTGCACACGCGCGACAGGTCGTCGTTCGAGCCCGGGTCGACCATGCCGAACACGAGGTCGACGGCGGCTCTGCCACCCAGTCCGCCCAGGATGCGGGTGTGACTCCAAAGCGCGTCGGAGCAGCCATCGGGCTTGCGGCAATAGCAGCAGCCTCCGCGCTGATCCCTCCGATGGAACGCGGATGCGAACGTAATGGAAGGGCCGTCGGTGAGCAGCAGGTAGATGGCGGCATGGCCTGCCTCATGCACGGCGATCTGGAAGCGCTTATCTTCATCGACTTCGTCGCCTGCTGCCAAGGCTCCGAACGGAATGCGGCCCTCGAACTCACTCTTGAGGAAGGCCTCCATGAACTCGTCGCGGCCGATCTCGTCCTTGCGCTTGTAGAGTGCCAGGAGGCGTGCTTCGTTGATAATGCTCTCCAGCTTCGCACAACTGGATTGGTCCATGAGCAAGGCGATGTCATCGAAACTGATGTCGCTGGCCAGGGGCTTGTCCGCCAGGTAGTGGTGGATGATCTGCGCGCCCTCCTGACCGCGCGGCACGTCCACACGCATGAGCTTGTCGAAGCGTCCGGCGCGCTTGAGGGAATCGGGCAGGTTGCTCAGCTCATTGGCGGTTGCCAGAACGAACACGTCACAGCCTTTGATGGCATCAATACCCGCCTGCACAGCCACGTACTCCGGCGCGTTCTTGTGGCCGGCATCCTCGTTCGCGAACTTATCCAGGTCATCCAGGAAGACGATGGAAGGTGCGGCAGCCTTGGCGTCCTCGAAGTTCTTACGGATGAAGTCTACGAATGCGCCGTCGAAGCGATCCTTGCGAACCGTGAAGACCGGCAACTCGCTGGCTTGGATGAAACACGTGGCCATGAGGGTCTTGCCCACGCCTGGCTCTCCATACAGCAGCAGACCGCTGGGCAGCTTGGCGCCCGCAACCTTGTAGATCTGGCTGTTGCGCAGGATGTCGGCGGTGCGCTCCAGTTCCTGCTTGATGTCGTCGTAGCCGATGATCGCGTCGAAATCGCCCATGTCATACTCCCTTCCTGCTTCTTCTTTGTTCGAGAGCAGGATAGGGGAGTGCTGGGATAAAAACAGTCTATTAATGGTGCGATACGGGAAATATCGGATGATTATTGGGATTACTCGCGCGCCTCATACTCCTCGATGAGCCACTGCTCGTAGATGCGCTGCATTTCTTTCTTCGAGAGATCCTTGGGCTTCCCGGTCTTGGTTTTGCTATTGGCTTTCGCGGCTGCAAGGAGTTCGCTCGTTTCGAACGCTGATGTGTCGAAGTCGCCTCGCTGGATGCGATCCCACACCGCCATGATGAGCCGTCGTAGGTATGCGACGTCCTGGTCCGACGCGGTCGCACGTACGGGAGGATGGATGATGTGCTCTGCCGTACGACGCTCCGGTTCCACATAGATGTCGACGCCCTCCACCATGCGGTACCCCTCGAAATCGGGATGGTTTTCGAGCGCAAGACGGTAGAACCACAGCTGACGTTCGTACTTGGGATCGGGTGAGCTTCCCGGGTAGCTGAAGCCCGTCTTGTAATCGATGACGCGCAGTTCCTTCTTCTGATCATCGACCAGGATCACGTCGCACTTGGCAGTTACAGGTACGCCATCGATGTCGGTTTCAAGCCAGCGTTCGACCTCCATCCCGCCCTGGATGTTCTCGTCGAACCAGGGGATGAAGGTCTTCACAATGCGGCCGAATCGCCTGAGGAGCATGTCCAAGGTTTCGTCATCGTAGTCCAGGCGGGAGATCTTATCCCTTGCCGCTTCCGCACAGTCGTCAAGGGTCGCAACGCCGCCCAGACGGACCTGCTTCGCGTAGTTCTCGAGGAAGTCGTGGACGATGGTACCGAAGTCAGCTGCCGGGTTGGGCTCCTCCGGCAGGTACAGGATCTGCTTCGCGGGGAACAAGGAGCTGTTCGCGCAGCCTTCCTCGTACGTGACGAAGGCATTGAGTGCGCTGGCGGAAAGCCGCTTCTTGGCCAGGTCGGGAATCAAGAGTTCGCGAATGTCCTCTTCCCCGGGTTCGTACGACTGCTCCCAGTCGATCTGGATGACCTGTGCAAGTTCCTCTTCACTCACTTCTTCTTGCTTCGAGTGCGCGTAGACGTCTTGCAGCTCCTGCAGCGCGACACCCTTTGCGCGATAGAACTCGAGGAGGGTTTTTGCGCGCGTGACTGCCACGAAGAGTAGACGGCGGTTGTCGTCCTCGTCTTTCTCATCGGTGATGAGCATGTTCCTTGCATAGAGGTTCGACCCACCGGAGGTCTTATGCCAGGTGTCGTTGTCCGCATGGAGCAGGTAGACGAGCTCGTATTGCAGGCCCTTGGATCCGTGCGCGCTTGTGAGCTGAACAGCCTCTCCCTTGCCGAACTTGACGGATGTATCGATGGCGACCCCCAGATCCAGCGCTTGCTCGTAGTGCTCGATCACGTCTTTGAGGCGCATACAGCGACCCATCGCCTTGCCCAGGCTCACTTCGCCCTTGGCGAATTCGAGCAGCGCGCGGATGCCCGCGTTGAATTCAACCAAGTCAAGCGGGTTCGCGCTCGCATTCGTCTTGTAGTAGGCGGCGATGGGGCTGGCGGCCTTTGAGATGAGTTGGGTCACCGGTGCGGACGGCGCCTGAGCGGAGAGCTCTTCGAGCAGCGTCCAGATATGCTGGAGGCGCTTGTTTTCGCTTTGTCGCAGCGCGCGGATCCAGTCTTTGCCGGGGGTATCCTTCGCTTCCTTCGCGAAGCGGATGCAGGCAGACGGCGATATGCCCAGCTCGGGGGAAGCTACGATCTGCGGCAGGTACGCCATCGCTTTCTTCGCGGAGCCCTGCGAATACGCGGAGGCGAAGCGGAGCATGGAGAGCAGGGTCTGCATGGTCTCGAGCTTGGAGACCTCAGCGGTCTTGACGTAGTTGAACGGAATCTTGAAGTACCTCAGATAGGGAATGAGCGCCTCAAGGTGCTTGTGTTTGCTGCAGATGACTGCGATGGCCTCGTCGGGGTGTTTCACGCAGCGCGGATGTTGCATGAAGCCGGCATCCAAGCGGTCGCGGATGTCCTTCGCGATGGCGTAGTACTCCATATCCTCGCTAGGGAAGACGGTTTCGGTGAAGTTGTCCTGGGGGTTGTCCTCGCGGAACGCGACGATGTCCTTATCCGCTGGATCATCCACCATACGACGTTCGATCTGGCGGGCGACGCCCTGACCGAGGCCAACGATCGCGGGGGTCGAGCGATAGTTGGCCTTGAGCACGACCTTCTTGGGATCGTAGGTTTCCGCGAACTGATGCACGTATGCGAGGGACGCGCCTTGGAAGCGCATGATGGCCTGGTCGTCGTCGCCCACCACCATGACGTTGGGGGAGTCGATGCCCTCGGTCAGGAGCTCGACGATGTGCATCTGGGCGCCGTTCGTGTCTTGGAACTCGTCCACCAGGATGTATTGGTACTGGCTCTGAAGGGCGTACTTGAGGGAGGGGTGGGTCTCGATTGCTGCCAAGGCATCGATGATCATGTCGTCGAAATCGTAGAGGCCGTTTTCGCTCATGTATGCGCGGTACTGGTCGTAAAGGCGCGAGGCCTCGATCGCCTTGCGGCAGCGCTCTTCGTCCTTGAACTGGAAGACCTTCTGGTCGTCTTTGGCGAAGAATTCATCGCGGAAGGTCGTTGGGGTGTCGAAGCGGGGGGCGGCTTCGTACAGCAGACGGGCGTAGGGAACGTAGACGCCGGGCGTGGAGACGACGGGCTGGGTGAGTTCCTTGGGTGCGCTGTCGAATGCGGCATCGACTTCTTCGATGATGGAGTCGAAGTATGCGGCCTTCTCAGCCTTCGCGCGCGGGATGCCGCTTGCGAAAAGATCGAAGAGGGTCGCTCGCTGCTTCATGTATGTGAAGAAGGCGAGATTCTGCTCTTGGATGGCGCGGAACTCGCTCGTGGTGAGACCGCTCTTCCTGAACTTGCTGATGAAGTCCTCGAGTGGTTTGAGGTTGCTGTTCTTGCCCATGTATGTGCTCCCGTGGAACGGGGACTCGAGCGTGAGCGCGTTCAGGAGGCTGTTGAGGGTCTTCTTCGCGTGGAGCGAGGTGATGAGTTGGCGGTTCGCCGCGCCGGGGAAGTACTGGGGGTATTGCGCGCTGAGCTGTGCGCAGAAGCCGTGGAAGGTGGAAACCTGGATGCCATATGCGGGGCGGCCGACGAGTTCGATCAGGCGCTTGCGCATGGCTGCTGTTCCGGCTTCCGTGTACGTGAGGCAGAGGATGTTCTCCGGTTTGACGTCGCGCTCGAGCAGGATGTTCGCAGCGCGCAGGCTCAGAAGCTGCGTCTTGCCGGTGCCCGGGCCGGCGATCACCAGTAACGGGCCATCGATGTGCTCGACCGCCTCGCGCTGCTCGGGGTTGAGCCGGTCGAATGACTTCTGGAGTTCTGCGCTTATCTCCATGAGGTGCCTCCTGAGGATGACGGTTGCGTTTCGCCTCGTGAGACGAATGATAATGTACTATTTGTCAGCCGTGCATGCGAGGCACTCGCGGTATCCTGGGGGTGGCGTGGAGGGCGGATCTCGCGTCCCCGCAGCGTTCACCAGATGAGCTCTTCCTATGGCAATCATCACGGGGCTGTCCGCGAAGCACCACAGGACGACGGCTACAAACTCGAAAACGGACGGCCACCGCTGTTTGATTGTTGTGCAAATATGCGCTTAGTGTGGTTGGAGGCGTAGCGGAGAGAATCCGTAGTGTGGTTGCCCAACCACACTATGACGCATGAGCGCTACCGGTTCATGCACACTACGCGAATTTCTGCACAGATCGAGACGTCGGCGCCCTACCTGGTGCAGGCGACGGGCATGAGCCTGGACGAGGCGGTCTCCTTCATGGGTGCGCTGCTTCCCCGCCTCAAACACTGGAGCAGGGGATAAGGGCTGGTACGGCGGGCGGTACTACGTCTCGGCTTTCAGTTACTCGATGGTGTCCTCGACCAAGTCGATGAGTTCCTGCTGGGAGTGGATTCCCGCCTTGGTGTAGATCTTGTGCATGT
>JAFRFV010000069.1 GCA_017434185.1 Coriobacteriales bacterium | reverse complement strand
TTCATGTGAAAAGGGACACGTTCCCGTGTGCGGAAACCTGTCCCCGAGTACACAAATGTGGAAGGAAACACGTCCCCATTCCACATGAGAGGAGCGAGTGAGATGATCGACAAGAAGGCGCTGTATACCATCAGCCAGGGAGTGTATCTGCTCAGCACCGTCGATCCCGCGACAGGGCGCGCGGTGGGCCGCGTGGTCGACGCCGTCTCCCAGGTGGCATCCGGCGATCCCAAGCGCGTGAGTGTGGCTTGCATGAAGGAGGGCTTCACGTCCAAGGTTCTGCTCGAGTCCAAGCACTTCGCGCTCACGACCCTGGCGGTGGATGCTCCCATGGCGCTCATCGAGGCTTTCGGCTACCAGTCGAGTGAGACGGTGGATAAGTTCCTGGGCTGGGAACTCGCCGCCGACGCCGCGGGTACTCCCTATGTGAAGGACGGCGCCATCGCGCTCATGTGCTGCGATGTCTTCGACGTGCTCGACATGGGTTCGCACTGGCTGTTCCTGGGCGACGTGGTCGAGGCGGCCGTGTTCTCCAAGGCGGAACCCATGACCTACGCCGGATACCGCGCCATGAAGGCGGCGGCCAAGGCAGCGAAGGCGGAGGATAAGCCCGCCGCTCCCGCCTCTGGCGGCAAATCCAAGTGGCGGTGCATGATCTGCGGCTTCGAGATCGAAGTCGACGGCGACGAACTGCCCGCGGACTTCACCTGTCCGCGTTGTGGCGTTGGCCGCGACCTCTTCCAGCGCGTCTAGCGCGTCAGGCAGCGCTTATCCCAAAAACGTATTCGCTTCGTCCACGCCGGTGAGGATGCAATCCACCACCATGCCCTCCTGCTTGCCCTCGAGCCCCTGCGGGATCACGATCAGGCAGTTGGCACGCTGGAAGGAGCCATGCAGCGCCGACGACTGGTTCTTGAGCTGCGTGCACATGAGCTTGCCGTCCGCATCGCGGTAGATGAGACCGCGCTGCAGGAAGACGCGCGGCTCGCGCTTGGGGGCATCCTCCGCCAGCGTCGCTTGCACCACCGGACGGTCGACGTTCTTGAATCCCTGCATGAGCAGCATCGCCGGGCGCACGTACATCTCGAAGCCCACGCTCGAGGCACCGGGATTGCCCGAGAGCACGAAGACGGGCGTTCCGCCCACATGCCCGAAGGGCTGCGACTTGCCGGGCTTCATGTCCACGCGCGTGAAGTAGAGCCCGCCCAGGCTCGCCACGATGTCGGGAGTGAGATCGAAGTCGCCCAAGCATGCACCGCCGGTCGAGACCACCAGATCGCATTCCGCAGCGGCGCGCAGATAGACCGCCTTGATGGCGTCGACATCGTCGCTCACGCGATCGTAGACGCGCGGCACACCGCCCGCGGCGCGCACATAGGCCGTCATGGCCCAGCGGTTGGAATCGCGGATCATGCCGGGTCCGGGCATCTCGCTGGCGTCCACGAGCTCGCTGCCGATGGTGATGAGGCCCACCACCGGGCGCGCGTACACCGGCACCTGCAGGTTGCCCGTCGAGGCGAGCAGTCCCGCGCCGGCTGGCTGGATGACCTCGCCCGCGTGCAGCACCACGTCGCCCTTGCGCGCTTCCTCGCCCTTCCTGCGCACGTTCTTCCATGCCTTGATGGGCGCATCGAACGCGATCGCATCGCCCACGCTGCCGTCACCGGCGAACACGGCGTCCTCGATCTTGACCACGGCGTCGCTGCCCGCGGGAATGGGCGCACCGGTCATGATGCGCACGCACTGTCCGCTTTCCAGCACGGGCTCATAGAACGCGCCCGCCCCGATGTGCGCCACGCACCGCAGGGTCACTGGAGCACCGGCGGTGGCGGCGGTAAGGTCACTGCTGAGCACCGCGAAGCCATCCATGGCGCTGTCATCGAAGGGCGTCACGTCGATATCGCTCACGCAATCGCATGCCAGCACACGCCCCAGCGCTTCCGCGGGGTTCACGACCTCGACGCGACCGGGCTTGATATGTGCGAACACGATCGCGCGGGCCTGCTTGATGCTGATGGGTTTCTCCAGTTCCATGGTGCTCCTTCGTAGGTTTCTCTCCAAACGTGATTATTCTACCACAGGAATCATTGGGATAAGCGCTCCACTCCCGCCATCCCCGCCAGGCGCTCAGCCGCCTGCGCTCATGAAGCGCAGGAAGAAGCGCTGGTACACGCCCTCGATCGCTTGGTCGGGGCCCTCCATGCGTACCGTGGTGCGGGGTAGCACGATGGGACCATGCTCTACCGGCGCGAGACGCGACAGCGTGACGCTGCATCCTTCCGGCAGCAACTCACCTTCCAGCCACGTCTCGAGGCGTCGTGGGTCGATGCCGCATTCGAACTCGATCAGCATGGCGGGCCGTCGACTCGCTGGTAGGAAGCGCTGCGTCCTGACCTGAGCATGATGATGCTGCCCTCATGCAGCAGCTCGCGCAGGGCATTCTCGATGGTCGAGATCGAGATGTCGGGATTGTCCTGGGCGATCATGCGCTTTGTCACCGGTCCGTCGTGGAGCTGGAAGTACGAGCGCACGCGATCGGTCTTGCTCGTTTTGCCTCCCGCCTCCTGATTCCGGATCTCCAAGCGGGGCAGGAGCTCCTGATACGCCTCATGCACCTTGCCCAGCCAGTACACGGTGAAGGGTTCGTAATCGTTGCTCCCGCTGTCCCAGCCTTCCGCGCAGGCGTTGAGCGCTGCGTAGTAGTCCATGCCACTGCGTTCGCACAGGCGGTCGACACTCACGTAGCGGGCTATGCCCACGCCGCAGTCGCCCATGAGCTTCTGGGCCATCAGGCGGGCCAAGCGCCCGGTGCCTCTGTCGAAGGGTTTGATGCACATGATGTCCACCACCATGCGCGGGATCATCAGCAGACGATCGTCTCCGTCGCTCGCGAAGGCGGTCGCGAGGTCGTCGCAGAGCGAACCCAGGTACAGCGGCGTCTCGAACGCGTGGATGGGGCTCACGGCGATGCGCTGGATTTGCCCACGCCCGTCCATCACGTCCTGGTAGTCCTTGCGACGGTAGCGGCTGCGCGAATTCATGACCTGATCGCTGAACAGCACCGTGTGCATGGCCAGGAATGTGGAAGGGGAGACACTGAAGAAGTCCGGGCTCTTGACCATGGCCTTCAGGATCTTGCCGTATCCCACGACCTGCTGCTCCGACGCGCTGCTGAGAACCACATCAGCGGACGTGAGCAGCTCCTCCACGCGCTCGGGGAACAGGTAGATCCCCTCTATTCGGGCGGATGCGTCGCAGTTGTCCACCAGCGCCTTGCGCTCCAGTTCGAGCAGCAATGCCGGTTGTTCGCCGCGCAGTTCCAGGAAGCGGCGCTTATCCCGTGCGATCGCCTCGAGCAGCTCGCTAACCGCAGCGGACCTGTCCCCCGTGACGGCATCGCTGTAATGGAAACTCCTCATGACCTTCCCCTTTGGGCAGATTAGACGCAAATCGTTGGGCAATTTAGGCAGATTATCATCCAACGGCGATGTCGAATCAATCAACGGAACGGGTGTTACAGAGGATTTCCCTACAATGCTCATCAGGCAAACCGCCCCAATGCATGGGGCCACAGGATACCTTCATCACAAGAGAGGAGAAACGATGGCGAAGCAGCTGGTAGTCGATCCCAAGCTGTGCAAGTCATGCCGCACCTGCGAGCTGGCTTGCTCGTTCAAGCATCACAACGAGTTCAATCCCCGTTTGTCATGCGTCACCGTCTTCCAGTACGAGGAAGCGGCGGTGTCGGTGCCCATCATGTGCATGCAGTGTGAGGAAGCATGCTGCGAGAAGATCTGCCCAACAGGCGCCCTTTCCCGCAACGCCGATGGTGTCATCACCCACAATGCCGATAAGTGCATCGTGTGCAAGATGTGCGTGAGCGCGTGCCCGCTGGGCAACATGTCGTTCAGCCCGGTCACCCGCAAGGTCTTCAAGTGCGACCTCTGCGGTGGCGACCCCTACTGCGCCAAGTTCTGCCCCACCCACGCCATCTCCGTGGTGGATCCCACCGACGTGCCCGACAAGAAGAAGCTTGCCGCAGACAAGCTCAAGGCGATCGTAGAGGAGGCGTAAGATGGCTATCGGTAATGGCTGGGTTGGAACCATCCTGCGCGTCGATCTGACCTCCGGCGAGATCAAGCGCGAGCCCCTCAACATGAAGGACGCCAACGACTATGTGGGCGCCCGTGGTCTGGGTACCAAGTACTACTGCAACGAGGTCGACCCCAACGTCGAGCCCCTCTCTCCCGTCAACAAGCTCATCTTCATGACCGGCCCTCTGACCGGTACCATGGCCACCTCCGCCGGCCGCTACGAGGTCGTCTCCAAGGCGCCACTCACCGGCACCATCGGCGCCGCCAACTCCGGCGGTCACTTCGGCCCCGAGCTCAAGTACGCCGGCTATGACGGCATCATCTTCGAGGGCAAGGCCGAGAAGCCCGTCTACCTCTACATCTGCGAC
>JAFRFV010000068.1 GCA_017434185.1 Coriobacteriales bacterium | reverse complement strand
TACTTCTCAGCGTCTGCCTTGAGCTTCTGCAGCACCATGGCGCTGATCTCCTCGGGGGTGTAGTCGCGGCCGTTGATGTCGACGTTGGTACGGCCATCCTTGCCGGCGACCACGGTGTAGGAAACGGTGCCGCGCTCACTGGCGGTCTCGCTGTAGTTGCGGCCGATGAAACGCTTGATGGACGCGACGGTGTTCTTGGGGTTGGTGACAGCCTGGTTCTTGGCGGACTTGCCAACAACGCGCTCGCCATCCTTGCGGAAGCCCACCACACTGGGGGTGGTGCGATCGCCCTCAGCGTTGACGATGATGCTGGGGTCGCCGCCCTCGAGGACCGCCATGGCGGAGTTGGTGGTGCCAAGGTCGATACCGATGATCTTTCCCATGTCTATATCCTTTCCCTTGGGCGGGCTCGCCTTGGGAGCATCCGCCGGTTTGTGAACGCTTCAGGAGCGTTGGGTGCGTGCCGCTTGGGCACTCGTTTCCCAAGCTCGATACGGAATATAAAATCTAAGTCGGTCATTGTCAAGTTTTGTAAGATTCTCGTTGATATCAAATCTCCGGACGTTCAAATGACAGCGCGGTAACCGTTCACGGGTTGACAAGGATTGGGTATTGCAAAGGTGCGAACCTCTGGTATCTTTCGCCGTGAGCAGGGGCATCGTACGAATCGACACCCTGCCCATCCCGTTGCGTGCGTGTGTAAAGGAGTCATCATGTCCCGACCCATCATCAATGCCGACGAGTGCCAGGCTTGCGGTATCTGCGTTGACACCTGCCCCCAGGGTGTCCTTGAGATCGAAGGCGACGTCGTCGCCGTCGTCGACGAGGATTCCTGCATCGGTTGCGGCGAGTGCCTGGAGGAGTGCCCCATGGGCGCCATCGAGGAGATCGAGGAGGACTAACCCTTCTCTCCGCTCTGCGAAGCAAGAGCCCGACGCTGCGGCGTCTGGCTCTTTTGCGTAGAATGGCGCCTCTGACGAAGCTACCCGAACAGACGCAACGCACCAAGGCCGAGCTGCAGGAGGCCTTCTGGCGTCTGTACACCCAGCAACCCATGGAGAGCATCACCGTGCAGCAGGTTTGCGACTTGGCGGGCTACACGCGCGGCACCTTCTATCTGCACTTCCACGACCGCTACGAGATCCTGGAGGGCATCGAGGCGCAGCTGCTCGACGACACCACCGCCTGCGTGGAGGCATGCATGCGCCGCCTGGCGAAGAACAGCAGCAAGCTGTCGTGCGTTGCGGCGTTGGCGGACGTCGTTTCCTTCTACGAGCGCAACAAGTCCCGCATCGTGGTGCTGCTGGGTAGCAAGGGCGACCCCGCTTTCGTCGTGCGGCTCAAGGACCGCCTCAAACCGCTGTGGCGCCAGTACGTGGTGGGCGAGAGCAGCGAGCTTTCCGAGCAGGAGATCGACCTGCTGCTGGAATACACGCTCTCGGGCTCGCTGTTCATGCTGTCGCGCTGGCTGCAGGAGCCCGGAGACGTGAGCGCATCCCAGCTGGGGCACCTCATCTACGACGCCGCCATCAAGGATGTGAGCCTGCGCGCCAAGTAGCAGCGGCACTGCCGCTTCTGTTTTCATGCTGGATGCTTTCTCCCCTTTTCAGTATGGATGCGTACACGAGAAATGAATCTTCAGTATGGCCGTCCTGAAAATGCCGCTCTCATGTACGCATCCATACTGAGAATTCGCTTCATCATCCATGCCACGAGAACAACTCCTTGAAGAGCTCCTCCTGCTTCGCTTTGAATGACCCACTTTGAGGCCGCAGGCGCGTCCCGCGCTTCCACGCGATCTTGCGCGCGAGCTCCGTCATGAAATCGCGATCCTCGAGTTCCCATGCGTGCACTGAGAACATGCTGATCCCTAGGGACTCCAACGCGGCAGCACGACGTTCGTCCGCGAGTTTCTTCGCAGGATCACTGTGATGCAGCGAAGAATCGTACTCCACACCCACCTTACCTTGTGGCCAGTAGAGATCGGGCTTGAAATAGCCGGCGGTGAAGAGTGGCTTGAACTCGAGCGGAAGATCGATGCGCGTGTTCATCACCGCATCACGTTGATTCAGGCCCCCTCGGTGATGTGGGTGGCATAGCACGATAGCCATCTTGCTCTCCCGCGGGGATGCGGATTCCTCGAGTATCTGCCCCAGGGCATCCTCCAGCTTCCTTGCTCCGTATGTCATCTCAAGGGGATCGAGGAGCCGCCTGCATGCCGCGAGCGTGAGAAGAGGCTGTCGCTCGACGTAGTCCTGTCGCGCGGGCGGCGCGGGTGTCGAGAATCCTCCGCATGCCTCGAAGGCGAGCAGTTCCAGTTGAACGTCCGAAAGGAAGCGACCCATCTGGAGCAACACCAGCAGCGGACTGGCAACCAACACACCGGATGAGACCGTGACGAAGAGTGCCTCCTTGGATGTCGCTGGATCAAGCAAGTGGGTCCTGCAATGAGCCAGTGTCCTGGTTTGCTTCGGATCCACCACACCAATATGCAGGGGCAAGCTCAGCTGGTGGATCGTCGCGAAGCGCTCTGCTTCGGCAGCGGAAAGCGACAAGCGGTACCCCCGTGGCAGGCGGTGGCGCTCCTTCTGGCGCAGAGCTGTCTCCCCGTCGAAGGGAGTCTCTGAGTAGAGACGCCAGAACTGCAGTGCACTTTCATGTGTGAGAACGATCTCCATGGGGACCTCGCTTCCTTTCCGGATGGGTGGATGCCCTGTGCAGGGCTTATCCCCAGTGTAGGAAGAGAGTCTTAAAAAAATCCGAAAGGATCTAACCCCCGTTTGTACGATTTCCAACCCGAATCCAACCTAAATCTTAAAGTCCATCATTTGGGACTCAACTCAGGCGCCCTCGCGCGCGCGGACATGCGCATAACTGAACACGAGTCGCCCGATTGTACATTGATGCAACGCGCGGCCCGGCTCCAAAATGACATCGGAAACAACTCGAGGAGGCCCCTATGCGATTCCGCTTGCACCTGATCATCGCCCTCGCCTGCGTCATGGCGCTGTTCACCTTCGTCCTGACCGGCTGCGGCGGCAACGACCCCAAGCCCGAACCCGGCGAGTCCGGCGACCTGCCGCACATCACCATCGGCACGCTGGCAACCGAGGACATCCTGCCCATGTGGGTCGCCCAGAACGAGGGCGCCTTCGAAGCCGCCGGTCTGAAGGTCGACATCCAGGTCTTCCAGAGCGCCACCGAGCTGATCGCCGGTGTTACCAGCGGCCAGGTGGACGTTGCCATGACCGACCCCATGGTGACCGCGAGCATCCATGCCAGTGGCACGCCCGTGCGCATCTGCTGGGTCACGCTGGGTACCACCGCCTCGCAGGGCCGCTTTGGCATCATGACCTCCGATCCCAACATCAAGACCCTCCAGGATCTGGCGGGAGTCGAGATAGGCGTTGGATCCAACACTATCCTCGAGTACGTGATGGATTGCCTGATGGAGGATGCCGGCATCCCCGCTGACCAGGTCAAGAAGAGCGAGCTCCAGAAGCTGCCCGTGCGCTACGAGGCCATGGCGTCCGGCCAGGTCAAAGCCGCCGCGCTGCCCGGCAGCCTGCTCGCGCTGGGCGAGGCGAGCGGCTTCCACACCGTTGCCGACGACAGCTCCGGTCGCAACATCTCGCAATCCGTCATGATCGTGCGCGAGGACTGGCTGGCCAAGCCCGGCGCCGCCGAGGCGCTCGACAAGCTCGCCGACACCTGGGATGCCTCCGCCGCCAACATCAATGCCAATCCCGAGGCCTACCGTGACCTGCTGGTGAGCAAGGCCAACCTGCCCGAAGTGGTTGCCGCGACCTATCCCATCAGCACGTATCCCAGCTGCCAGCTGCCCAGCCAGCAGATGATCGACGACGTGTTGGATTGGATGGACGCCAAGGGTTATCTCACCCAGCCGCTCAAGTACAACGCCAGCGACGGCAGCTTCACGATCGCCGACCAGTAGTCCAACGTTCCGGCGGATAAGGGCTGCCCCATGCGGATCGAATTCAAGGATGTGAGCGTCAGCTACGACGAGCTCCATGCGCTCGCTGGCTTCAACCTGACGGTGGGAAGCGGCGAGAGTGTGGCCATCATCGGCCCCTCCGGCTGCGGCAAGTCCACCATGCTGCGTTTGGCGGCGGGTCTCACGGCTCCCAGCTCCGGCGTGGTGCTGGCTGATGGCGAGCCCATCACGCACCCGCGTCAGGAGGTGGCGCTCATCCTGCAGGATTACGGTCTGCTGCCGTGGAAGAGCGTGCTCGCGAACGCCGAGCTGGGCCTGCGCATACGCCGCATGTCCCGCAAGCTCGCCCGCGAACGTGCGATGGCGGCGTTGCAGCAGGTGGGGCTCGCGCCCTTCGCGCGCATGCGCCCCAAGGAGCTCTCCGGCGGTATGCAGCAGCGCCTCGCGCTCGCCCGCTCCATCGCCCTCGAGAGCCAGGTCCTGCTCATGGACGAGCCGCTCTCCGCACTCGACGCCCTGCTGCGCGAGGACCTACAGGACCTCCTGTTGGAGACCTGGCTGGAAAGGCATCACACGCAGATCCTGGTGACGCATTCCATCGAGGAGGCCGTCTTCCTGGGGCAGCGCATCTTCGTGATGGCGCCGCGCCCCGGCCGCGTTGTGGCGCAGATCGACAACCCGCGCGTGGGCGAAGCCGGATACCGCAGCTCGCAGGAGTTCTTCGACCGCTGCACGCAGGTGCGCGATGCCCTCCATGAAGGAGGTGCGCGATGAAGGAACGCAAGGTTCGCGAGGCAGCGAGCAAGGGACGCCGCGCGCTTATCCACGATATCGCCCGCTACACGTTCGCGATCGTCTTCGTGCTGGCGGGCTGGGAGATCACCGCGCTGCTGCTCAAGACGCCGGCACTGCCCACCCCGCAGGCCACCATCCCCGTGTTCGCGCAGTACGCTGTCGCGATGTGGCCCGACTTCCGCATCAGCCTGTGGCGCATCGTGCTCTCGCTGACGATCGGAACCGTGCTGGGTGCGCCGCTGGGGCTCGCTCTGGGGCGCTCACCACGCGTCGACGCCTACTTCGCGCCCGTGCTGTACATCCTGTATCCGCTGCCCAAGATCGTGTTGCTGCCCATCCTGCTCGTGCTGCTGGGCCTGGGCGGCGCACCCAAGGTGGCGCTGGTGACGCTCACCATCTTCTTCCAGGTACTGGTGGTCATGCGCGACGCGGCCAAGGGCATCCCCGAGCAGACGGTGCTGAGCGTGCGCTCGCTGGGCGGCAGCCGCTTGGATGTGTGGCGTCACGTGGTGATCCCGTCCACGCTGCCCGAGTTGCTCACCAGCCTGCGCGTGAGTTCGAGCGTTGCCATCGCCGTGCTGTTCTTCGCCGAGGCGATCGCCGGCTCCACGGGCATCGGCTACTTCATCATGCAGAGCTGGAGCATGGTCAACTATCCGCGCATGTTCGCGGGCATCATCGCGCTGGCGATCCTGGGCGTCATCATCTACGAGATCTTCGATATCTGCGAGCGCCGCATCTCACGCTAAGGGCAAGCGCGCTCGCGGCGATGGAGGCTGAGGAGCATTTTCAGTATGGGAGCGTGCATGAGAGACGCATTCTCAGTATGGCCATACTGAAGATTCGCTTCTCATGCACGTCCCCATACTGAAAATGCCTGTTTCAAGCCAGTGGCGTCCCACGGGCACGGCTCCTGCGGAAGCGGTACAATGCGCACGGCAGGGCAGAGACGCAACACCGTGGAGCGAGGAGCATGCATGTACGAGCGTGAGGCGATAGAGCGGGTTCTGGCGGAGCTGGGCGATCGCGCCGGCTGCGTGAGCGGCAACCTGCTGTGCCAGGTGGCATGCGTGAAGGGCATTCCCAGCCGCGACGAGATTGCAGGCGCACCCGTGTGCAGCGGCGCCGACGGCGAGGCGCTGGGCAAGGCCTTCCCCGCTCTGGGCTACCCGGAAGGCGAGCTCCCCGCCTTCGTGGCCGCCTACGCATGCGACGAGCAGCAGTTGCGCCTGATCATCGAGGCGCTCGACCCTGAGCTGGTGGTCGCCGTGGACCAGACCGCCGGCCGCGCGCTCGCTGCGGCATTCAAGATGCCCCTGCTTGCAGCGGGCGCTCCGCGCACGCATATGGGACGCCGCTTCCTGGTGGTGCACGACTTCCAGGGATCGCTCGCCAGCATGGAGACCAAGCGCCGCGCGTGGGCGCAACTCAAGGCAGCGCGCCGCTCATAGGAGATGGCGCTGCCCCTGCACCTGAATCATGCTATTCTTCGGGCAGCACGTAACACCGCGCCCGCACCCCAATGAGCGCATCCAGAAGAAGGAGCCATCATGTGCACCAATGGCGTCAACACCAGCCAGCTCATCTCCGGCATCCAGCAGGTCGATGAGGCCGTCGCCCTCACCCGCAAGTGGACCCATCGCCTGTATCACCTCTCCGATGACGGTGGCCAGGCCGGCACCGCTGCCGCCCTGCAGAAGGTCCAGTCCCTGCTCGACGAGGCGCGCGCCGCTCTCACCGACGCCGCCGACGCCGTGGACGAGGACGCCTCCAAGTTCCAGGTCAAGCTGGTCTAAGCCATGAGCAACGAGCTGGTGCGCTTCAGCGTCGCCATGCCGGAGGACCTCCTGATCGCCTTCGACGAGTTGGTTGCCCGTCGCGGCATCGCACGCAACCGCTCCGAGGTCATCCGCGACCTGGTGCGTGACGCCCTCATCGAAGAGGAGTGGAACAACCCCTACCACGAAGTCGTGGGCACGCTCACCATGGTCTACAACCACCACGAGGGTGAAGTGGGCCAGAAGCTTGACGACCTGCAGCATCAGTACTATCAGCAGATCATCTCCACCATGCACGTGCACTTGGACGCGCACAACTGCCTTGAGGTCATCGCCCTGCGCGGGTCCAGCGGCGACGTCCGAGCCATCGCCGACGCTCTGTTGGGCATGAAGGGTGTCAAGCACGGGCAACTCTCCACCACCACCACTGGACAATGGGTGTAGCGGATAAGCGCCCCACCCATGGAGCATGTGCCCAGCACGTGCACATGAGCGGCATCGTGCAAGGTGTGGGATTCCGTCCCTTCGTCTACAACCTGGCCCGTGAGCTGGGGCTCGCGGGCTGGGTGAACAATGCCAGCGATGGCGTCCACGTGCACGTGCAGGGCGATGCGAGCGCGGTCGAGCGCTTCATCGCAACGCTGCCCCAACGCGCACCCGTCATGTCCCGCATCGAGAGCCTGCACACGTGCGAGGCGGCATTCGACCCCAGTCTGGTCGACTTCGAGATCCGCTTGAGCGATGCGAGTACGAGCGTGGACACCCTCGTCTCCCCCGATATCGCCACCTGCGACGATTGCCTGCGAGAACTCTTCGACCCCGCGGATCGCCGCTTCCGCTACCCCTTCATCAACTGCACCCAGTGCGGCCCGCGCTTCACCATCATCCGCGAGCTGCCCTACGACCGCCCCGCCACCAGCATGCGGGACTTCACGATGTGCCCCGCCTGCGAGCGCGAATACCATGATCCCGGTAACAGGCGCTTCCACGCACAGCCCGACGCCTGCTTCGACTGCGGCCCCCGCCTGCTGTATTGGGATAAGGACTGCCCGCAGGGGCAGGCCTCCCTGATGGGCGCAGGGATGGGGGGCTCCACGGAACGGTCCTCTAGCGGAGGCCCCCATCCCGAGAGCCCAACAATGAGAGATGCGAGCGAGCACGCACTCGCAGCGGCTGTGCGGGATTTGCGCGCGGGGCGTATCGTGGCCATCAAGGGCCTTGGCGGCTTCCATCTCGCGTGCGATGCTCGCAACCAGGAGGCTGTGCAGCTGCTGCGCAATCGCAAGCATCGTCCCATGAAGCCCTTCGCTGTCATGATGGGCGACATAACTGACGTGCGCCGATACTGCTACGTGAGCGACACGGAAGAGGCGCTGCTGGGCGGGACCGTGCGGCCCATCGTCCTGCTGCGCCGCCGTCATGATGCCGCAGCCGCCTGTTTGGCGCCAGGCGTCGCCGGCGACCTTGATGAGCTGGGCGTCATGCTCCCCTACACTCCCCTGCAGCACCTCCTGTTGCATGACTTCGCCGGCCCCTTGGTGATGACCAGCGGCAACCTGAGCGAAGAACCCATCCTGGCAAGCGACGGCGAAGCGAAGCAGCTGCTTGGTGGCATCGCCGACAGCTTCCTGTCCAACGACCGCCCCATCCTGTCCCGCTACGACGACAGCGTCGTCCGCGTTCAAGGATCGCGCGTCCTGCCCATCCGTCGAGCCCGCGGTCTCGCCCCTGCTCCGCTCCCCCTGCCAGTATCAATTCAAGCGGGCCTCTCGGGGCAGGGGCCGCTCGCTAGGATATCGCTCGAACCCCTGCCCCTGCGGCCCACAAAACACGTTGTCCTCGCGTGCGGACCGGAGCAGAAGAACACCTTCTGCTTGGCGTCGCCAGGGCAGGGCCGCGCGTTCGTGAGCCAGCACCTGGGCGACCTGGAGAACCAGCTCACCTACGATGCCTGGCTGGAGACCATCGCCCTCTACCAGCGCCTCTTCCAGCTCGAGCCCAACATGCTCGTCTGCGACATGCACCCGGAGTACCTCTCCACCAAGTGGGCACAGCAGCAGGCGAGCGCACACGACCTGCCCCTCGAACAGGTGCAGCACCATCACGCGCATATCGTGGCCGTCGCCGCGGAGCACGATGTGAGTGAGCCCGTGCTGGGCCTCGCGCTGGACGGCACCGGCTATGGCGATGACGGGCACATCTGGGGCGGCGAGTTGCTGCTCGCGGACTGGTGCGGCTACGAACGCCTCGCGCACCTGGAGTACCTGCCGCTTCCCGGCGGCGCCGCAGCCATCAAGAATCCCTGTCGCATGGCATGGGGCATGCTTCTGCATTACGGCCTCCAGGATCATCCGGGTGCCGCGATCCTGCGCGATGCCATGAGCGACACCGAGCGCTCCGTCGTCTCCTCCCTCGTGGCACGTCGCATCAACACGCCCCTCACCAGCAGCGCTGGGCGTCTGCTCGATGCCGTCAGCGCACTCCTTGGGGTCTGCTCACGTGCCTCCTACGACGGCGAGCCCGCCATCCGTCTCGAGGCTGCCATGTATGCCTCTCGAAGCTCTGCTGGGCAGGGGCAGGGGCCGCTCGCTAGGATATCGCTCGAACCCCTGCCCCTGCCCAACGAGCTCGAAGCCACTCCCGTCTCGAACGAAGGCGGGCTCGCCGTCGTAGCAGCCCCCTATCGCTTCGACGTCGCCGACGACGTCGTCTCCGCCAGGCCGGCGATCGAGGCGGTGCTCGACGACATCGCCGCGGGCGTTCCCGCGGGGCTTATCTCCAAACGCTTCCACGAAGACTTCGCCAGAGTCTGGGTCGACGTCGTCACCCAAGCCGCCGCTGCGAGCAAGCACACCGTTGCCGCATTGGGAGGCGGAGTCTTCATGAACCGCTATCTGCTTTCTGCTATAAAGGATGGTCTGGAGGCGGCCGGCCTCACGGTGCTCCTGGGTAAGGAGCTGCCCTGCAACGACGGCTGCATCTCCTATGGCCAGGCCGTGGTGGCCCTGGCCCGTGCGCAAGGAAGGAACTCGACATGTGTTTAGCGATTCCCGGCAAGGTAATCGAACTCGATGAGAACAGCAGGCTCGGCACGGTGAGCATCATGGGCATCACCCGTGAGGCCAGCTTCGACCTGACACCGCAGGTCAAGTTGGGCGACTACGTGCTGCTGCACGCCGGCTTCGCCATCGAGGTCGTCGACGAACAGCAGGCTCAGGAGACGCTCGACCTGCTGCGCGAGTTCCCCGAGCTCGCCGACATCGAGACCTTCCAATAGGAGCGCGGCATGACCCTCGATCTCAAGCGCTTCAAGGATCCCGCCCTGGTGAAGGGCCTCATCGAGACCATCCACCGCCTCGCGCCCGCAGACGGTGCCAACATCATGGAGGTCTGCGGCACCCACACCATGGCCATCGCCCGCAGCGGCTTCCGCTCCGTCATGCCCCAGGGCGTCAAGCTGCTCTCCGGCCCCGGCTGCCCCGTGTGCGTGACCGCCAACCACGAGATCGACACCGCGATCGCGCTCTCACGCTGCCCCAACACCATCATCACCACCTTCGGCGACATGATCCGCGTTCCCGGCAGCACCAGCAGCCTGCTGAAGGAGAAGGCCGCGGGTGCCGATGTGCGCGTGGTCTACTCGCCGCTCGACGCGCTGCGCGTGGCACGCGAGAACCCCGCTTCCACCGTGGTCTTCCTGGGCGTGGGATTCGAGACCACCACGCCTCTGGTGGCAGCCGCCATCAAGCGCGCCGCGACGGAGGGCCTGGACAACTGCTGCATCTTCTGCGCGCACAAGAACGTGCCCAACACGCTCGACGTGCTCGTGAACGACCCCCAGGTGCGCATCGACGCACTCATTCTGCCGGGTCATGTGAGCACGATCATCGGCGTCGAGCCGTATCGTTTCCTTGCGGATAAGTACGGCATCCCCGGTGTCATCACCGGCTTCGAACCCGTCGACGTGCTGCAGGGCATCGCGATGATCCTGCAACAACTGCACGACGGCCGCGCGAGCATCGAGATCGCCTACGCGCGCGGCGTGATGCCGCAGGGCAACCCCACTGCCGTGGCGCTCATGAATGAGATCTTCGAGACCTGCGACGCCAACTGGCGCGGCCTTGGCATGATCCCCAACAGCGGCTACAAACTGCGCCCCGCCTTCGCGCGTTTCGACGCCGTGGAACGCCTGCAGCCCCAGGTGGAGCCCACGAAGGAACCCAAGGGCTGCAGCTGCGGCACCATCCTGCGCGGCGCCATGACGCCCGAGGAATGCAAGCTCTTTGGGCGTGCGTGCACGCCGGAGCACCCCGTGGGACCCTGCATGGTGAGCTCGGAAGGCAGCTGCGCCGCCTACTACAAGTACAGGAGGGTATGAGATGGCATCCGCTTTCGAACCCAACGCATCCACCGTGCTGCTCGCCCACGGTAGCGGCGGCACCATGATGAAGCGCATCATCGACGAGGTCTTCTACAGTATCTACGGCGGCGAGATCCTGCTCAAGGGTGACGATGCCGCCTGCCTTCCCGCCCCCGCTCCCGGCGAGCGCCTGGCCTTCTCGACCGACAGCTTCGTGGTGACCCCGCATTTCTTCCCCGGCGGCGACATAGGCCGTCTGGCGGTGTGCGGCACTGTGAACGACGTCGCCACCAGCGGCGCCAAGCCCCTCTACCTCTCATGTGGCTTCATCCTTGAAGAAGGCTTCCCGCTTTCCGACCTGCGTCGCATCTGCGAGAGCATGGCCGCCGCCGCCAAGGAAGCGGGCGTGCAGATCGTGACCGGCGACACCAAGGTCGTGAACCGCGGCCATGGCGACGGCGTCTTCATCAACACGAGCGGCGTGGGCGTGATTCCCGCGGGCCGCGAGCTTTCCGGCGCAAACTGCCAACCCGGCGACGTCGTGCTGGTGTCCGGCGCCATCGGCGACCACGGCATCGCCATCATCAGTACGCGCGAGGACCTGGCATTCCAGACCAGCATCCAGAGTGACGCCGCGCCCCTGAACCAGCTCATCGCCAACGTCTGCAAGGCCGCGCCCCACGTGCGCTGCTTCCGCGACCCCACCCGCGGCGGCATGGCCAGCACCTGCAACGAGATCGCACAGCAGTCCGGCGTCGACATCCACATCCAGGAGGACGCCGTGCCCGTGCACGAGCAGGTCATGGGCGCGTGCGACATGCTGGGTTACGACGTCTTCCAGGTGGCCAACGAGGGCAAGATGATCTGCGTCGTTCCCGCCGATGAAGCGCAGGCCGCCCTGGCCGCCATGCAGGCGAGCCCCTACGGCCAGGAGGCCGCCATCGTGGGCGAGGTGCGCGAGGGTACCGGTAAGGCCTTCCTGCGCACCGCCTTCGGAGCGGTTCGTGTGCTTGACATGTTGGTGGGCGAACAACTGCCCCGCATCTGTTAGGATTCACCTGCACCGCCCGCGCGGCAGCCCCGTGTCGCCGCGCTTATCACCTGCAACAGCCGCGAGTAGAACAGGATGTCCACCGTGCTGGAGACCAACGCCTTCAACGGCGACAACCCCACAGCGCAGCACCTGATGGAGGAGAAGGTCTTCTCCCGCATCGCCGCACAGGACGAGAGCCTCTTCGGCTTCGACCCGGCGGCGCGCGAGCATGCCCGCAGCTTCTTCGGCTGGACGCATCTGGCGACCCGACCGCCCATCGATCTGCAGGTGATAAGCGATTTCGCACGTGAGATGCGTGCGGAGGGCCTGAGCTGCGTGGTGCTCATGGGCCAGGGTGGCAGCACGCAGGCCGCCATGACCATCACCAAGATCCACTCGCTCAACCGCAGGGATGTCGCGTTCAAGACCCTGGACAGCATGTCGCCGGTCTGGACGCACCGCATCCTTGATGCCTACGACCCCGCGACCACGCTCTACATCGTAGCGAGCAAGTCCGGCGGCACGCTGGAGCCCAACCTGACCGCGAACATCGCCTGGGAGCATGTCGTGGCCGCCCTGGGCAGCGATGAGGCCGCGGCCAAGCGCTTCGTCGCCATCACGGATCCCGGCTCGCCGCTTGAGGCACGCGCCCAACGTGAGGGCTGGCGCCGCATCTTCCCCGGTTGCACCAACGTGGGCGGCCGCTTCAGCGCACTCACCGTGTTCGGCCTGCTGCCGGCGGCGCTGGTGGGCATCGACATCCACCAGATGCTCCTGGACGCCTCCATCTACGAGGTCGCCTGCAGCCAGGACATGCCCTCCAACCCGGCCCTGCGCCTGGCAAGCTTCCTGTACGAGAACCAGCAGGCGGGCCGTTGGATCTTCTCGCTCATAAGCCCCCAGCCCGGCCGCGTCTTCGGCCTGTGGGTGGAGCAGCTGGTGGCGGAGTCGCTGGGCAAGAAGCACCGCGGCATCCTGCCCAACATCGAGATCGACGCCAGCATGATGGCCCTCCCGCGGCCCGACCGCTGCGCCATCACCTACGCCATCCGCCCCGATGCCAGCTTCGAGAGCGACATCAGCCGCATCGATCCCAGCATCCCCACCATCCACTGCGCCATCCCGGACACCGTTTCGACGGCAGCGCACTTCATCATGTGGGAGTACGCCATCACCGCGGTGGCCTATCTCATGCAGGTCGACCCCTTCGACCAGCCCAACGTACAGCTGACCAAGGACAAGGTGCGCGACCTGCTCTACAGCCCCGACGCCGTGATCGGCAGCACGCCCGGCTGCTTGCTCCTGCCCGCTGGCCGCTACGTGCTGGAGACCGAGGTCTCCCCCGCCCTGTGCGACCCCAAGTACGGGCCGCAGCCCCAGACCATCGACGACGCCCTGCAGCGCCTGTTCCAGAGCCTGCGCCCCGGCGAGTTCTTCAGCGTCAACGCCTTCCTGCCCTTCATCGAGGAGCCCCGCCGCGTGCCCATGGAGGAGATCCGCCATTGCGCCGCCGTGCATCTGGGCGCCGCGAGCTGCCTTGAGATCGGCCCCCGCTACCTGCATTCCACCGGACAGCTGCACAAGGGCGGTCCGGATAAGGGCGTCTTCCTGATCATCTCGAGCGAGGAACCCGATGACATGCCCATTCCCGGCGAGTCCTTCAGCCTGGGAACCTTCGAACACGCCCAGGCCTGCGGCGACATGGCCGCGCTGAGCGAAAAGGGCCGTCGTGCCGTGCGCCTGCATCTTGCCGGCAACGACGGTGAAACCCTGTCCAAGGTGGCGGCAGGCATCTGCCATGCCATCTGCCTGGCCGCCATGTCCCGATAGGAGCTCTGCACACCGTGACCACCGCCCAGATAGTCGCCATACTGGTCTTCATCGCCGTGATGGGCCTCATCATCAGCGAGAAGATCCACCGCTGCCTTGCGGCGCTGCTGGGCGCCATGGTGCTGTTCGCCTTCCACGTGATCGACTTCGAGGCCGGCGTGAGCCACATCGACTGGAACACGCTGGGTCTGCTGCTGGGCATGATGCTCTTCGTGGCCGTGGTCAAGGACTCCGGCTTCTTCGAATTCCTAGCCATCAAGAGCGCCAAACTGGTCAAGGGGCGTCCCTGGCACATCATGATCGCGTTCATCGTGATCACGGCAGTGCTGAGCGCGCTGCTCGACAACGTGACCACGGTCCTGCTCATCGGCCCCATGACGCTCATCATCTGCCGCATCCTGGAGGTCAACCCCATCCCGTTCTTCATGGCCGAGGTCATGGCCAGTAACATCGGCGGTACCGCCACGCTCATCGGCGACCCGCCCAACATCATGCTGGGCAGCGCCGCGCACCTGGACTTCATCGACTTCATCCGCTACGACACGCCCGCCGTGTTGGTGATCCTGGCCATCATGATCGTGATGTTCTGGTTCATCGCCGGTCGCAAGATGGTCACCACACCCGAGGACCAAGCCAAGATCATGAGCCTCGACGAGCACAGCTACGTGATCAACGAGCAGCTGTTCCGCCGCTCCGCCATCATGCTCATCGTGATGGCGGTGGCCTTCGCGTTCCACGGCGCTCTGGGCTGGGAGTCCAGCACCGTCGCGCTGCTGGGCGCGACCGTGATGATGCTCATCGGCCACGTCGACATCGAGCACGCGGTCAAGAGCGTCGAGTGGACCACGATCGGCTTCTTCGGCGCGCTGTTCATCGTGGTGGGCGGCATGGCCGAGACCGGCGTCATCGATATGATCGCGCACTGGATCATCGACATCACCGACGGCAAGGCGGTGCTCACCATGCTGGTCCTGCTGTGGGCGAGTGCGCTTATCTCCAGCTTCCTGGACAACATCCCCTTCGTGGCCGCCATCATCCCCGTCGTCCTGTCCATGCAGGCCAGCGGTGTGGATGTGACCGCGCTGTGGTGGGCCATCAGTCTGGGTGCCTGCCTGGGCGGCAACGGCACTATGATTGGTGCGAGCGCGAACGTGACGCTCATGGGCATCAGCGCCAAGGAAGGCTATCCCGTGAGCTTCCTGCAGTTCATGAAGGTGGGTATGCCCGTCATGATCATGAGTGTGGCCGTGGCCACCGTGTACCTGCTGCTGGTCTTCTAGGCCAGGGCACAAGAAGGAGTCCCGATATGCAGATCACCCCTCAGGAGATAAGCCAGACGCTTGCCATGGTGGCCAAGCAGAACCTTGATATCCGCACCATCACCATGGGTATCTCCACGCGCAGCTGCGTGCACGAGGACATCAACGTCATGGCCACGCGCCTGTACGACCTGCTCTGCCGTCGCGCGCAGAACCTGGTACCCGTGGCGGAGCAGCTGGAGCGCGAGTACGGCATCCCCATCGTGAACAAGCGCATCAGCGTCACCCCTGTTGCGGAGATAAGCGCCGCGACCCGAGCGAAGGACCTCACCCCGCTGGCGATCGCGCTCGACAACGCCGGCAAGCAGGTGGGCGTCGACTTCGTGGGCGGCTTCAGCGCCCTCGTGCAGAAGGGCGCCGGTGACGCGGACCTGCGTCTGATCGAGAGCATCCCCCACGCGCTGGCCGTGACCGACCGCGTGTGCAGCAGCGTGAACGTGGCCAGCACCCGCGCCGGTATCAACATGGACGCGGTGCTCAAGATGAGCGAGATCATCCTGGCGACCGCGCAGGCCACGCGCGACCGCGACTGTCTGGGCTGCGCCAAGTTGGTGGTGTTCGCGAACATGGTCGAGGACAACCCCTTCATGGCTGGTGCCGTACATGGCGGCGGTGAAGGTGACACCGTGATCAACGTGGGCGTGAGCGGCCCGGGCGTGGTGCGCGCCGTGCTGTCCGACCTGCCCAAGGACGCGAGTCTGACGCAGGTGGCGGAAGCCATCAAGGGCACCGCGTTCAGGATCACCCGCGCCGGCGAGCTCATGGCCCGCGAGGCGAGCAAGCGCCTGGGTGTGCAGATGGGCATCCTCGATCTGTCGCTCGCCCCCACCCCGGCGGCAGGCGACAGCGTGGCGGAGATCCTGGAGGCCATCGGCGTGGGCGTTTGCGGCGGTCCCGGCACCACGGCGGCGCTGGCGCTCTTGAACGACGCCGTCAAGAAGGGCGGCGTCATGGCGAGTTCGAGCGTTGGCGGTCTCTCCGGCGCCTTCATCCCCGTGAGCGAGGATGCCGGCATGATCCGCGCGGCCGAGGCTGGCGCTCTGTCGCTCGAGAAGCTCGAGGCCATGACCTGCGTCTGCAGCGTGGGTCTTGACATGATCGCGATCCCCGGCGATGTGGATGTTGAGACGATCTTCGGCATCATCGCCGACGAGTGCGCCATCGGCGTCATCAACAGCAAGACCACGGCTGTGCGCCTGATCCCGGCACTGGGCAAGAAGCCCGGCGAGTGTCTGGAGTTCGGCGGCCTGCTGGGCAGCGCGCCCATCATGGACGTGAACCGCAACGCCGGCACCGTGCTCGCGCACCGTGGCGGCCGCTTCCCCGCGCCCCTCAACAGCCTGAAGAACTAGCGCGCGGTCGCATCGGACGCGCTTATCACCCACGAAGAGGGGTTCTTATCCCCCGCCTGCTCGCGTACAATGGTGTCACCAGCAGCAACGGCGGAAGGAGCGCACATGTTCCAATTCTGGGGAGATGGCTCGCAGGCGGCGAAGGACCTGGTCGACGCCATCATGGTACGTAGCACGGAGAACTTCAACTGGACCTTCATCTTCATCCTGGCCGTGGTCTTCTACGTGTACTGGAGCGAGTATCAGAAGAAGGACTTCAAGGTGATCTGGGCCGGCTTCGCGCTGTACGGTGTGCACTGGCTCTACGAGATTTGCAACGCGATCATCGCACACGTGTGGGGTTACCCGCTGTGGAGCGTGAGCAACGAATCGACCACGTTCATCCTGCTCATAGGCGTTTGCTGGGAGCTGTCGATGATGTTCTCGCTCGCCGGCATCATCAGCTACAAGATGCTGCCCGCCGACCCCAAGGCACGCTACTTCGCCAAGGACGGGCGCAAGGGTGTGAGCGCCAAACTGGTGGGCGCCATCAGCATGGCGCTGCTGTTCGCGCTGGTGGAGAGCTTCCTGGCCGGCACCAGCAACCACTCCTTCATCTGGGTCTACAAGTGGTGGGGCGTGCTGCCCGTGTTCGTGACCACCTACATCCCGTTCTTCCTGGCGGCCAATTACGTGCCCGACTGGGAGCCCAAGCGCCGCAACCGCTTCCTGCTGGGCATCTGGGGCGCGGTCGCGGTGCTGCTGGTGGTGCTGATCCCCGCCGGCGTGATCTAGGCGCGGGCGCGAGCGCAGACGAACTACCACCAGACTGAATATCCAGTTTGGTGGTACCACCATTCTGGAAATCCAGTTTGGTGGTGGATTTTCAGGCTGAAAACGTCAAAAAAGGCACTCCATACTAAATATCCAGTTTGGTGGTACCACCAAACTGGATATTCGTTTTGGATGTGGATAAGCGCTTCGAGCTGCCGCGTAACTCACACGCACTCAGACGCTTCGAGCTGCCGCAGGGCTCACGCCTTGGCGGCGCGGCGTGCGGCGCGCTTCTCGCGAATCGCCCGCACCGTACCCGCGAACTTGCGGATGATCACCACGCTGCCGATGATCGCCAGGATGGTCACGATGATGGCCAGAACGGGCAGCACGATGGACAGCACGCTCAGACCGGCGCTGGCACCCAGCTCCGCGGTGGCGACGCCGTGGTTGGCCAGACCCGCCGTGGTGGTGGTGCTGGCAGCGCGCAAGCTGGCGGTGGCGGTGCTCACGGCAGTGGCGGTACCGCCGCCGGCGACCATGGCGAGACCCCACTTGAGCAGCGGCGACATGTCGGTGGTGATCATGGATGCCGTCAGGACCGTGCCCGCGACAGCGGCACTGGGAACGCTCACGCTGTCCAGGAAGTTATCGAACGCCGGGATGTAGTACGCGAGGATCTCACAGACGGTCGCGATACCAGTGCTGATGAGCGCGGGCCAGGTGGCCAGCCAGCCGAAGCCGTCGGAAAGCTGCAGCATACCCGCCAGCGAGGCGGCGCTGGTGACGAAGAGCGGAACGAATACGCGGAAACCGCACGAAGCTGCCAGCGACATACCCAAAGCGAGGGAGATGAGCAGCTGGGCGACATCAATGGTTGCCATGGGCGACTCCTTTCGAACGGCGCGAACTACCCCTGCGCGCGACGGCCCCATAGTAGCGCCCGCCACAGGGGGCGCAAGTGCGCGTTACCGTCCCGCTATCTATTCGAGCGCTAATCGACGCTCAGGAGCTCGATCTTGAAGTTGAGCGCCTTGCCGGCCATCTCATGATTGAAGTCGAAGGTGATGTCGCGGTGGGTGATCGAGGTGATCGTGGCGGGCATGGGGCCATACGGGCCCTGCAGCTGCACACGCGCGCCAACACGCAGACCGCGTACCGCCTCCGGGCCGCCCAGGGCGCTCAGCGGAACGGTCTGGACCGCCTGGGGGTCACGCTCGCCATAGGCGTCGGCGGGCGCGAGATGGATGTTGACGACCTGGCCAACCTCCATGTCCTTCACCGCAAGGTCGAAACCCTTGATCATCTGGCCCGCCATGCAGGTGAAACGCAGCGGCTCACCACGCATGTACGAGGAGTCGAACACGGTGCCATCGTCGAAGGTGCCTTCGTAGTGCACGGCCACCTGCTTGCCATCATTGCTCATAGCGTCATTCCTTTCGTGTCTTTTGCCTGATGCCACTATACACGATACACAGCGCACGCAGCGAATGGGTACAATGCGCACAGGGGATAAGCGCTCGGACAAGCGGGTGGTGCGGAAGGAAGGGGGCAGAGCGATGATGCGCGATCGGAGGCGGGAACACGCGGCAATCGGGCGCGTTTGCGCGCTGCTGCTGATCGCGGGACTCGCGCTGGGCGCCATGCTGATCGCCGGCGGTTGTGGGCGCGGCGATGCCGGCACGGACGCAGCGATCGACGCGCGTCGCGACAACACCACGCTCGATGCCAGGGACGACACCGCCACCACCAAGGACCTGCGGGATCAGTCCTTCGTGGCGGGACTCGTGACCGCCCGTTTCACGAGCCAAATCGTGGTGGTGCAGGGCATCGAAGGCGACGATGCCCGGTTGAGCCTGCACGAGCATGGCTCGAACGGATGGCAGGAGACCATGCACTTCCCCTGCAAGGTGGGTGCGAACGGCATCGGCACCGCTGTCTTCGAGGGCGATTGCAACCTGTCGCCGCAGGGTTCCTGGAAGCTGGGTTTCGCCTTCGGCCTCGAGCCCAACCCCGGCACGAACATGGAGTACCGTCAGGCCGATGACAGCATCTACTGGGTGGACGACCCGGAATCCGCCCATTACAACCGCTGGGTCGACACGGACGAGACACCCGTGGACTGGAACTCCGCGGAGCACATCGTTGACCATCCCGCTTCATACAAGTACTGCGTCTTCATCCAGTACAACTACCCCGACACCAAGCCCGGCGCCGGCAGCGCCTTCTTCATCCACTGCGACAGCGGCTACCCCAGCGCCGGTTGCGTGACGCTGGCGGAGGCGGACATGATCGAGTTACTGCAACACCTGGACGATGATGCCTACGTGATCATCGCCAACGGCAGCGACGTGCTGCGATACTAGGAGAACAAACTCACAAGCACGCAATCGAGGAATCAATATACAAGAAAGCGCCACCCCGGTTTCATCCGAGGTGGCGCCAAAAAGAACTGCTAAAGAGTCTCGATGACCGTCTTGAACTCATAATGGGTTGAGGGACTCTCATCCAGCTCATCGACCCAGTTAACAGACTCGTCATAGAGCAATTCCCGAGCGCTCTCGCCAATCTTGACCGCAATCATCTCGGAGAACCAAACTTCTTTGTCGAGGACGATATCTCCCTCCTCGGTATGGAACACGATAGCTTGCGGGTAGGTGATTGAGGCGACAGGCTGGCCATCACCGTAGATATCCACGTAATCGGAAACCACCTCGATGGATACGATGGTGCGGTCAATCTGCATGACCGTGGTATCAGCAGCGACGCCAGGAATGATAAGCTTGCTGTCGGATGCAGCCTGTACAGAGAGCAACCCGAATTCCTCGAGGCTACCGAATTCGTCGACCTCGATGGTGCCAAGTTGGTTGTTCACATCAAAATGCAGGTCAGCGAAGTGAAGCCTAACGGTGTTCCAACTCAAATCTTCCCTGGCGACGACGACGGCATCGATGCGTTGGAGGACCTGCCCCTTGGCACTCTCGAGAAGACGGAGTTCTTCAACGCTGAAACTCTTATCATTGAAAGACATACTATGCCCCCTTCTTGCTCTTGACGAAGTGAATCTTCTGTGATCTCACTCCTGACACATTATGGACGTTCAGCTCAACAACCGGACTCTTGTCTTTCGAGGACGAGTAGTACCTATGGGTGACCACTGTTCCGTCACGCATAGTATACGCAAGTCCCTTGCCCTCAATCACCGTGGCCGTCCGATAGTTCAATGTTGCGATACCAGCAAAGACCAATGCGGTACCCGCTGGATCATCCGAAAAGATGTTGCGAGTATGTCCACGGCCCTCTCCCTTCTCGCCGAAGTAGCCACTCGGTTTGAGGGGAAAGACCTTCTTCAGGCCTTCGAGATTATCACCGAACGAATTGCAGGCGCGAAGGACGCGACCACTATCCATCCTGAGAAGCCTTACACGGCCACCGCTTCCAAGCCCCATGGTTACTCCACCTCCTTCGCATGAACACGGGAAGTCGCAGATGGAAAATGGATGATCTCGATTCCTTCCGATTCGGCATCGCTGAAAACGCTGCTGCGAACCGAACCGCAGACCACAACTCGTTTGGGAGCGATTCGCTCGATCATCTGCATGAAACCCGTCTCGAAGATCAAACGTGGCTCCTTCTCGCGCATGCAACCGATGGTTCCAACAGCCACGGTGCCGCCTGACTCGATGCCGTCGAAGGCATAATCATACGTGTTCTCGCATGCCCAGCGGATATTGGGGACCATGTTAAGCCCATCCCGTTGTAGCCATGATCCCAACTCGCGACAGCAGGCGATGCTTTGGAGTTGCC
>JAFRFV010000067.1 GCA_017434185.1 Coriobacteriales bacterium | reverse complement strand
TGCGCCGTGCTGGCACGGTAGAAGGGCCGGTAGGAGGGGCTCAGAACGTTGCGGGCGAGTTCGCGCGAGATCGTCGACCTGTGTCTCCCGAGCATCGCCGCGATCTCCGCCGGTTTGTAGCCCTGACGGTTCAAAACCATTATCTCTTCGCGCTCCTGTAGTGTAAGATGGTGATAGTGACGCATAGTCCTCCCTCCGATAGTATGCTTGTCTCGCAAACACCATTCTACCGAAGAGCTATGCGTCACCTCTATTTTTCGAGGTGGTGTGTTTGTTGCACTTGGAGTGAAGATTCAAGGCAGATTTTCTGCTATATTTTGAGTCTGTGTAGATGAACGTTACATAAGATGATAATCGCCGCGTTCTGGATGTCGCCCCCCAACACAGAAGCCGCCCCGGAGGGCGGCTTCGTGATCGCATGCTGACGGCAGGGCGTCTAGTTGGGGCGCGGACGTCCGCAGACGGGGCAGAAGTTGACGTTGCCGTTGTTGTTGCCGCAGCGGCACTGCCAGCCGTAGGCGGCGGGAGGCACGGGCGCGCCCGCAGCGGCGGCGGCTGCGGGAGCGGGCTGCGGCGTGGGGGCGGCAGCGGCATCGGCAGCTTGAGCGCGCATCTCGTATCCCACGGGAGCGGGCATGGGCTGCTGGCTGCGGGGCTGGAAAGCACCGGCGACACCCATGTAGTTGGCGCCAGCGAACTGGGCCTGCGGCGAGGGGGTGTACCCAGCAGGGGCACCCGGCATCGGCGGCACACCGGCACCAGCGGCACCTGCGACACCAGCGGTACCAGCAGCGCCAGCGGCGATACCAGCGGGGGTCACGTACCCGGGCATGGTCTGCGGGACGACGCTGAAGGGATACATCGGGCGATCGCTCTTGGAGGCCTTGCGCACCTGCAGGAACACGATCACATACATCGCGATGACGAACGCGAAGGCGGCGAGCACGGTCACGGTGTAGCCGGTGCTCAGGCAGAAGTCATAGAAGCCATGCAGCAGCGTGGGAACCACGATCGACAGCGCCCAGTAGCCGTTCTTGGCGGTCTTGTTGCCATAGACGCTGGCCTCCTTGGCCTTGCCCCAGAAGTAACCCATGAACACGCCGCAGAACATGTGCGTGGGGATGCTGGTGACGGCGCGCATGATGAGCGTGGTGACAGCGGTGCTCAGGTCAGCCTGCAGGAGCACGTACAGGATGTTTTCCAGCAGCGCGAAGCCCAGGCTGATGAACACCGCGTACACGATGCCGTCGAAGACGTAATCGAAGCGCTTGCTCTTCCAGGTGGTGAGCAGCATAAGCCACTTGAGACCCTCCTCCACCAGCGCCACGCCGATGAAGTTCTCGACCAGCAGGTAGAACATGTTGTAACCGAACACATAGCTGAACACGGTATCCAACACCGTCTCGATCAACGCTGCGGGAAGGGTGATGAGGCACCCGAACAGCACCAGGCGCGCCAGCATGCCGATGGGCTCTGACTCCACCTTGTCCATCTTGTAGATGTAGAACATGAGCAGGAGCGCCGGCAGGACGGCACCGATGATAAGGAGTAGATCGATGATCATAGCCGCTTCTTTCGTCGTGAAAACAGTGACCTGCTCATTAAAGCATAATCGGCGATGTTTGCGTGAATGTTGCTTGGGATATGTTCACGCTTATCTATAATCAACACCGTGTTGAAAAACATGTTCAGCCCAACGTGAAGCGTATTCCCGTTCGACTCTCCAGGAGGAAGCGGTGGATAAGAACGACAACAAGCGCGTCAAACGCACCAAACGCGCCCTGCGCGATGCCCTCACCGAGCTCATGGAGCAGAAGGGCTTCGAGCGCGTGAGCGTGTGCGACATCACCGATGCCGCCCATGTGAATAGAGGCACGTTCTACAGCCACTACTCCGACAAGAACGACCTCCTGCGTCAATGCGAGGACCAGCTCATGGAGGACATCAGTGCCATCCAGATGAAGCATGCCGATGCATTGCCGCGGATGCTCATGGATGTCGCCACCAAGCAGACCCCACCTCCCGTCATCGTCGACCTCTACAGCTACCTGCAGGAGAACAAACGCTTCGTGCGTGTGTTGCTGAGCGACAACGGCGACCCCGCGTTCGTGCCCCGCATGAAGGCGGTGCTGCGTTCCAACGTCGTCAACCTGGTGCTGCATTACGATCCCAATGCGAACGTGGATGACCCTATAGGCGGCTATTATTTCGCCTTCTGCACCGAGGCGCAGTTGGGTATCCTGCGCCATTGGCTCGAGACCGGCGCCAAGGAGACGCCGCTCGAGATGGCACGCATCATCATGGAGATCGGTATGATCGCGCCGTATCAGTTGGGCGCGCTGCTGCTTGAGAAGGCTGCCGGATGCGAGGAAGTGAGCGCGTGAGCGATCTCAAGCTTGGAATAGACGTCGGCTCCACCACGGTGAAGCTGGCGGTATTGGACAAGGACAACCAGCTGCTGTACGGCAACTACCAGCGTCATCATGCGGATATCCGTGCCACCATCGCGGAAGTCATCGCACAGGCGCGCCAGGACTTCCCCACGCAGGAGATGAGCATCGCCATCACCGGCAGCGGCGGCCTCCTGCTGTCACAGTGGCTCGATCTGCCCTTCGTCCAGGAGGTGGTGGCCAGCAAGACCGCGGTGCAGACCTTCATCCCCGCGACCAATGTGGCCATCGAACTGGGCGGCGAGGACGCCAAGATCATCTACTTCGACCACGGTATCGAGCAGCGCATGAACGGCACCTGCGCAGGTGGCACCGGCGCCTTCATCGACCAGATGGCCACGCTCCTGAACACGGACGCGGGTGGCCTGAACACCCTGGCGGAGGGCTCGCGCATCATCTATCCCATCGCCAGCCGCTGCGGCGTCTTCGCCAAGTCCGACGTGCAGCCGCTGCTGAACGAGGGTGCCCGCAAGGAGGACATCGCTGCCTCCATCTTCCAGAGCGTGGTAACGCAGACCATCAGCGGTCTCGCCTGCGGGCGTCCCATCAGGGGCAACGTCGCCTTCCTGGGCGGCCCGCTGCAATACCTGCCCCAGCTGCGCAAGCGCTTCGTCGAGACGCTCGACCTCGCGCCGGAGAACATCATCCGCCCGGACAACGCGCACCTCTTCGTCGCCTGCGGTGCCGCTATCGCCGGCGCGGGCGGAATGCAGCTCACGCTCGCAGAGGTCGATCGCCGCCTGGTCGCCCTGGGTGACACCCAGGGTAGTGAGGTGGTGCGTCTTGCCCCGCTCTTCGCCAACGAGCAGGAGTACGAGGACTTCAAGGCGCGTCACGCCAAGGACGCCGCTCCCCGCGGCGATCTGGATAGTTACCGCGGCCCCGTCTTCCTGGGCATCGATGCCGGTTCGACCACTCTGAAGTCCGCGCTCATCGGCCGTGATGGCGAGATCCTGCGCAGCTGGTACGCCAACAACCGCGGCGATGTCATCGGCGCGGCCAAGGTGATGTTGCAGGACTTCTATGCCGCGTTCCCGCGCGACGAAGTGAGCGGCGAGCCACTCGTGTACATCTCGCACGCCACCATCACCGGTTACGGAGAAGGACTGCTCCTGCAGGCGCTGGGTGCCGATTCCGGCGAGATCGAGACCGTCGCGCACCTGACCGGAGCACGTCAGATGCTGCCCGACGTCGAGTTCATCCTGGATATCGGCGGTCAGGACATGAAGTGCCTGCGCGTGAAGGACGGCGTCATCGAGCACATCATGCTCAACGAGGCATGCTCGAGTGGCTGCGGTTCGTTCATCGAAGCCTTCAGTGCGTCGCTGGGCCTGGAGGTCAAGGACTTCGCGCAGGAGGCGATCCGCGCCAAGAGCCCCGTCGACCTGGGCTCGCGCTGCACCGTGTTCATGAATTCGCGCGTGAAACAGGCGCAGAAGGAAGGCGCCACCGTTGGCGACATCAGCGCCGGCCTTTCGTATTCCGTGATCAAGAACGCGCTGTTCAAGGTCATCAAGATCCGCGACACCAAGGAGCTGGGCGAGCATGTGATCGTGCAGGGTGGCACCTTCCTGAACGACGCCGTGCTGCGCGCCTTCGAGAACCTTGCCGGCCATGATGCCGTGCGACCCGACATCGCCGGCCTCATGGGTGCCTACGGTGCTGCTCTGCTCGCCCGCGACCGCGCGAATGAGGTGGCGCGCAGCGCCGGTGGCGCTTATCCCCAGAGCACCTTGCTCGACCAGCAGGCGCTCGAGGCGCTCCAGGTGGTTCACCACAACACCCGCTGCAAGGGTTGCTCCAACGCCTGTCTGCTCACCATCAACGACTTCGGTAAGGATCCGGCCACCGGCAAGCGCCGCCGCTTCGTCACCGGCAACCGCTGCGAACGCGGTGCGGGCGTCAAGGCCGAGGCGTCCAAGATTCCCAACCTCTTCGATTACAAGCACAAGCGGCTCTTCGACTACGAACCGCTCGCGCCCCAGGACGCTCCCTGCGGTACCGTGGGCATCCCCCGGGCGCTCAACATGTACGAGAACTATCCGTTCTGGTTCACGTTCTTCACCAAGCTGGGCTTCCGCGTGGTGGTGAGCGACCCCAGCCGCAAGAAGACCTACGAGGCCGGCATCGAGAGCATGCCCAGCGAGAGCGTGTGCTACCCGGCCAAGCTCAGCCACGGACACATCATGAACCTGGCGTCCAAGAACGTCGACTTCATCTTCATGCCCTGCGTCAAATACGAGCGCCAGGAGGACGCGACCGCCGGCAACCACTACAACTGCCCCATCGTGTGCAGTTACCCCGAGGCCCTGCGCCTGAACATCGAGGAGATCAGCAGCGGCAGGATCGAGTTCCTCGACCCCTTCCTGCCCTACGACAACAAGGACATGCTGCCCCGTCGCCTCTACGAGGAGCTTGTGGATAAGCGCCCCCACGCGTGGGCGGATGCCGGGCGTGTCGCCCCCAGCATGGAGCAGTTCGTCGCCGCCGTCGACGCCGCGTGGGAGGAGGACCGCGCCTTCAAGAGCGACATGCGTCGCAAGGGCGAGGAGACCCTCAAGTGGATGGATGAGACGGGAACCCATGGCATCGTGTTGGCTGGGCGTCCGTACCATATCGACCCTGAGATCAACCACGCCATCCCGCAGATGCTCACGGGCTTTGGGCTCGCGGTGCTCACGGAGGACAGCGTGGCCCATCTGGGCAAGATCGACCGCAGGATCCGCGTGGTCGACCAGTGGATGTATCACACGCGTCTGTATGCTGCCGCCAAGTTCGTCACCACGCGCAGCAACGTCGACCTGATCCAACTCAACTCCTTCGGTTGCGGCCTTGATGCCATCACCACCGACCAGGTACAGGAGATCCTGGAAGGCAGCGGCAAGGTCTACACGGTGCTCAAGATCGACGAGGTCTCCAACTTGGGTGCCGCGCGCATCCGCGTGCGCTCGCTGCTGGCCGCCCTGAAGGACAAGCAGACCCAGGAGGCCGATGCCTATCCTGCGAGCGAGGTGGAGGCGATCCGCGCCAGCTTCGACCGCGCGTTGGAGGAGTCGCTCGCCGCCTGCCCGGCACCGGGTGTCGCGGGTGCCGCTGGGGTGGCTGTGACGGGGGATGAGGAAGGAACGAGCACGAAGCGGCATCTGCTTCCCAACCGCCGCTTCAACAGCGTGGCGTGGCGCCGCAACCCCTTCACACAGAAGATGAAACAGGAGGGCTACACCATCCTGAGTCCGCAGATGGCGCCCTTCCACTTCGAGTTCCTGCAGCAGATCTTCCGTGAACATGGCTACAACGTGAAGGTCCTGCCCAGCGTGGACCACGGCGCCGTGGAAGCCGGTCTCAAGTACGTGAACAACGACGTGTGCTATCCCAGCATCCTCACCACCGGCCAGATCATGGAGGCCGTCATGTCGGGTGAGTACGACATGGAGCGAACCGCCGTCATCATCACCCAGACCGGAGGTGGCTGCCGTGCCACCAACTACATCGCGCTTATCCGCAAGGCTTTGAAGGACGCGGGCTACCCCGATGTCCCGGTCATCTCGCTATCGTTCGTGAACCTGGGCGAGAACAATCCCGGCTTCAAGGTCACCTGGCCCATGTTGCACTCCGCGATCTACGGCCTGTGCCTGGGCGACCTACTCATGCAGTGCCTGTATCGCACGCGTCCCTACGAGGCGGTGCCCGGCAGCGCGTACGAGCTGTTCCGCAAGTGGCTGGATGCGCTCGTGCCCAACATGGCCGGCTACAACCGTCGCGATTTCAAGCGCGATTGCTACGCGATCGTGCGTGAGTTCGATGCGCTGCCGCTCGTGAACGACCGCAGCAAACCGCGCGTGGGTTTGGTGGGCGAGATCCTGGTCAAGTTCCATCCCACGGCCAACAACCAGGCGGTCGACGTGATCGAGGCCGAGGGCTGCGAGGCCGTGGTGCCCGGCTTGGTGGACTTCTTCCTCTACTCTATGAGCGGGGCCGTGAACACGCATGACATCATCGGCAGCCCGTGGAAGAGCAAGGTGGGCATGCAGGCCGCCATCCGCGCGCTCGACTGGCTGCGCAAGCCCATGTTCGACGCGCTGCGCGAGAGCGAGCGCTTCGAGCCGCCCACCAACATCTTCGAGCTCAAGGACAAAGCCGAACGCGTGCTGTCCAGTTGCAACACGATGGGGGAGGGCTGGCTGCTCACCGCCGAGATGATCGAGCTCATCGAGGGTGGCGCGCCCAACATCATCTGTTCGCAGCCCTTCGCCTGTCTGCCCAACCACGTGACCGGCAAGGGCGTGATCAAGGAGCTGCGCCGCCAGTACCCGCAGGCCAACATCGTGCCCGTCGACTACGATCCCGGTGCCAGCGAGGTCAACCAGCTCAACCGCATCAAGCTCATGATCGCCGTGGCGTTCGACAATCTACGCAAGGGGCAAGACGACGCGCAAGTTATCTAAAGGTAACAGAATGATGAAATCTAACAATCCTGCGCTTAGATTTCCTGAAAACGTGCTATAACTACAGCTGTCAAGAAAAACAACAGAGAGCAAGCGAAGGCAAGGCTCCCCACGATAGCACGAAAGAAGGAGAACATCATGGCACGCAGCATCATTCCCATGGCAGCTGAATCCCCGGTCGAGTTCTACAACAACATGCTCGACAGCTTCTTTGGTATCCCCCGTCAGAACGCGATGGCTCGCAACACCTTCAGGGTGGATGTCGAGGAGACCGAGAACGGCTACGTCGTGACCGCCGACCTGCCCGGCGTCAAGAAGGACGAGCTGGACATCGAGATGAACGAAGAGAAGCTCATCATCGCCGTCAAGGTTGATGAGGAGAAGGAAGTCGAGGAGAAGAACTACATCCATCGTGAGCGTTATCGCTGCTCCATGGCCCGTGGCGCTCACCTGAAGGATGCCGATCCCGAGGCCATCACCGCCAAGCTGGAAGATGGCGTCCTGACCGTGGTCGTCCCCAAGAAGGCCCCGGTCTCCAACGTCCACAAGATCTCCCTGGCCTAGCCGGCCATCTCCCCCTCAGCTCGCAGCATCCCCCAATACGTGCTGCGTCATCAACTCGCGTCCTCTCCCAGCCACATGTGCGAGTTGCCAATGGAAAGGCCCCGATTCCTCGGTCGGGGCCTTTCCGCGTATTCTGTGGGTGCCGCGCGCTCGCTGCGGGATCAGCGCTTGATCTTCGCATCCTGGGGGATGTGGGCCAGGATGAAGTCACGCACGAAGTCGAAGTCCTCGTCGCGCACGTAGATCTGGTTCTTCATGAAGGGCTCGTTCACCTTGATGGTGTTCAAACGGGGCAGGAACTGCACGCTCCTGACGTTGGCGAAGTCGCTGCATGCGGACTGTCTGCTGCCCGCGAGGATGCTGCTACCCATGAGGGTGGGGTTCTTGGCCATCGCGCCCACCAAGGTGCCGATGAAGGCCAGGACCTGCGCTTTCTTGAATTGTTTCGCGATCTGCGTGTTCACGATCGACGCGTCGTCCATCTCGTAGAGCACGCAGAGCTTCCCTCCCATGACAGCCGCATAGACGAGGTAGCCGATGACGGAGAGGGCGAACACGAGGAGCAGCATGAGCAGCATGAACCTGGTTGCGAACCAGATGCCCTGCATGCCGCCACCGTCGGCGATACTCAGGATGACCATGAAGAGCCAGATGCCTGCGATGATGCCGCCGAATATCTTGAAGATGGTGAACAGGACCACGGGGTTGCGCAGGAGGCTCACCTCGTAGGCCCATCGGTACTTGCCGTCATCACACTTGACCACACGGTCGTCGTACTGCTCGCTGTCCTGGTACTCCTCCATGGTGACCTCCTTCTGCGAGGGTGGCGGGGGGTTGAGCGAAGGGCCGGGTGTTGCCCCTAGACTTCGTACATGAAGCGGAAGACCTCTTCGCGTTGCAGCATGATCTGCATGTTCAGGTCCTTGGCATCCTGGGCGAGGCGGGCCTGCAGGTCGTCGAAGCTGCAGACATCCTCGTCGACGGTGACCAGCATGGTCATGCTGAACATGTCACCCAGGATGGTCTGGCGGATGTCATCGATGTTGGCGCCTGCATTGGCCAGGGTGGTGGCGACGGTAGCCACGATTCCGCAGCGGTCCTTGCCAAGGACGGTGAGTACGGTTGGGATCTTCATGGGGCCTCCTGGGTCTTGGGTCGTATCGCTGGTCGCGTTGGGATGCTAGTAGGGAGAGCCACTGTAGTTGCGGTCGTTCACCTGGACATGCACATGGTTGCCGCCATCGCCGGCGGGGGTGTAGGGCTCGAGCTGGATACCGCCGATGTAGCTCTCGATGTCACGCACCTCGCTGATGGGGGTCACGCCCGCCTCGACGTGGTCGCCGGGTTCCACCAGCACGTTGGTGGTGTGGAGCACGCAGACGTCCATCTCGGGGTGGCCATCCGGAGTGATGTGGATGCAGTAATCCTGCAGCACACCCTCCAGGGTGTAGGTGCGCACGCGGGTGACCTCGCCGGTGACGGGTGAATAGGCGGTGCTGCCGATGGGAGCGCCGCAGTCGACGCTGGTGTCCATGGGTGTCCACGCCTTGGTGCGCCAGATGTGGAAGGCGCTGCCATTGAGCCAGTTATCGCCGGTGGGTTGCTCCTTGGGGCGGTTGGTGCCGCGGTTGTTGTCGCAATCACCGGCATTGGCCTTGGGAAGCTCGGTGGTCATGACCAGGACCCAGTCGGTAGCTGACTGATGGAAGACGATCTCCGTGAGATCGGCGGTGGTGACGGGTAGGTGTATGTCCACGTCGCCGCACTGGGCGATGATGGGCGTGGGCAGCAACTTGGCCTCGGCTATCTTGGCGCCGCCGTCGGTGACCTCCGGGTCATTCAACTCGCCCATGGTGATATTGGCTTCCCAGCCGGGATTGCTGGTGACCATGGTGGTGGTTCCGTTGGACGTGGTGAGATAGGTGGTGGTGCTGTTGGCGGCGGGCTTGTTCGAGAGCTTGCCGTTGGAGCCCACCAGCTGGGTGAAGGCGAAGGCACCGCCGATGATCGCCACGAAGAGGAACGCCACCAGCAGGGCGATCTTGTTCACACGGCTGCCGCCGGAATCGCGGCCACCACGGTTGCTGCGTACATCGCGCGCACCGCGGGCGCTGTGGGTGGCACGCGTGCTGCGGGAGCTGTGACTGCCACCGGAGCGGGATGAAGCACGATCGCCGTCGCCATAGCTCGTGGTGTTGCGGGTGGGA
>JAFRFV010000066.1 GCA_017434185.1 Coriobacteriales bacterium | reverse complement strand
GTCGAACTACCTCGAGCGGCTGAACAGGGAGGTGAAGAGAAGGACGAAGGCGGTCGGCGTCTTCCCGACCGAATCCTCGGCGCTGCGCCTGGCGGGCGCGTTCCTGATGGAGGAGAACGACCGGTGGGCGGCGAGGCGGCAGCTGTACTACAAGCCGGCGGTCAGGGAACTGGAGGAAAAGCGACCCGAGCTGCTGAAGGTGGCGAGAATGCAGAGGGAACTGGCAAAGGCGGCATAGGCGAAGGATCCGGTGACTGCGAATTTACACACCGATATGGACTTGACCCACGGGGCGTCCCAAGCTCCCAAATCCTGGGCACTTTTCGGCACGCTCTCCTGGCAGAGCAAGCGTAGCGAAGCGGTCTTACAAATCTCTGAAAGGAATCACGATCCGATCGAGCGATTTCCAACCCGGATCCAACCCCGGTCTTAAAAGCCTTCACGGTGAACGGCGCGCCCGCCACCTGCCGCTTCCGGATTTCATCTGGATTGCGGACGGTTCTCCACAAGAACCCGACAGGCAAGGGCTATCATGACCTCTGATCACCATACAGCGGAGGTTGCCGAATGTTCTTCAAACGCAAGAAGGAAGTCTTTGCTCGTATCCCAACCCAGTCCGGTAACGAGTTCTACCAGGGCATCGAGAGCGTGAGCGAACCCACGGTGCGCGTCTACGGTGCCAACGGCGAACTCGAGGGCACGCGTCCTGCGCAGGAAGTCCCACGTCCTGCCAATGCAGCCGAGGCCCGTGCCGCCATGCCTCCCAATGCCGCCGAGCGTCGCGACCGCGCCGAGGCGCTTGCACAGCGTCGCGCCATCATGGCGATAAGCGCTGCGGAAGCCCGCGCCAAAGCCGCCACCGCGGCCAATCACGGACGCGTGCGATCCGCCGTCGTGGAAGTCACCCCGCGTAGCAAGACGCTGGCCAACGACGCCGCGGCGGGCATCCCGCCCCGCGGGGCCTCGAGCGCCACTCCCACCCCTGCTGCTCCGGCCACTCCGGCGTCTCCCAGCGCGAGCGCAACGTATCCCGGCAGGTATCGCGGCCGCAGCAGCGCGAGCGTGAGCGCCACGGTCGAGAGCCTCATCCGCGAGATCCAGAGTGAGACCGAAGCAGCGGAACGCAAGGCCGCTGCAGCGGAGCGCAGGGCGCTCCTGCAGGAGAATCCCACGCCCGCCACACCGGACACCGCGACGGCACTCATGAGCGCCAACGTTGCCGCAGCGACCATCCCCACCGCCCCGCTCGAGCGCGAGAGCGATGACGAAGAACCCGGCTTCCGCAAGTACGAGGGCCGTTTCGCCCACATCGGTGAGACGCGCAGCGTTCGCGAACAGTCCGCCGGCGTGATGCAGGAGCTGCCTCCCATCGAAGAGGAAGTGAAGGTGCACGGTCGCCAGCTCTCCACCGCCACCGCCTACGACGAGCTCATCAACTGGAGTTCCCGTCTGACCAAGGAGATTCCCCTGTTCCAGCGTGCCCTCTCGCTGGCCAACGCGAAGTCCATCGTCGAAGTGGGCTGTGGCAGTGGACGTCACAGCATCATGTTCGGCGAATGGGGCTATCAGGTGCTGGGTATCGACAGCAATCCCCAGAGCATCGCACGTGCCAACGCCCGCCTCGAGGAGGCCGAACCCCAGCTGGCGGAATCCCGCGGCGAGGTCAGCTTCGCACAGGGCGAGTTCGGCGAGGTCGCCAAGTTGGTGGGCCCGGAGAAGACGGAGATCATCTTCTGTCTGGGCGACACCCTGCCTCGCGTGGGTAGCCTCACCGCTCTCCGCGAGGCCCTGGCGGACTTCGCCAACGCGCTGCGCTCCAACGGCGTGCTGGTGCTCGAGTTCACCAACCACATCCACTTCTCCCAGCAGCGCATCCGCTACTCCACCCCGGCGGTCTTCGACACGGTGGAGGGCACCAAGGTCTTCCTGCGTCTGATGGAGTTTCCCGCCGCCAACACCATCGTCGATGTCGACTTCATCACCCTCACGAAGGGCGACGATGGCGATTGGAAGGTGCAGTCCGAGAAATCGCAGGAGGTCTTCATCTCGCCCACCGGCATCGCGCGCGAACTGCTCGACGCGGGCTTCGACGTGATGGAGACCGCTGGCGACTACAACGGCCGCGAACTCAACCAGTACGAGGATGAGCGCATCACCGTGATCGCGCGTCGCCGTCGCTATCGCCCGGCTCTCTAGCCGCCATCAGCGCGCTTCCCGCCATGGACCCGTCGCCACACACAACGCCGCCCGAGCATGTGCTCCGCTTGATGGAGCTGCGGGTGAGTGCCGCCTTCGTGGAGGCGATGGTCCTACCCGCAGCCGACCACCTGCAGGTGCCCGCCGCCGCGGCTCGCAACCTGCTCGCCCTTCTCCCCGGTTTGGGCAAGCAGGTGTGTGTGAGTGGCAAGAACCGGGTTTTCGCAGATGAGATCGTGGGTACCCAGAGTCCTCATCTGCTGGAGCATCTGTGCATCGAGCTCATGTGCCAGGAGGCGCGTCTGGCGGGCGTTCCCGCGACCCGCATACTCACGGGCGAGACCAGTTGGCAGCATGACAGCGAGCTCATGAGGGTCCGCATCGCCTATGACGACGACCTGGTGGCCCTGGCCAGCTTGAAGCAGGCCTGCAAGTTGCTGGACTGGGCGTACGGTCTGGACAGAGGGGATGCGGGTGATAAGCGCCCCGCTCCCGCGCCAAGAGACACCGTTCCCGACATCAGTGCCATCGTGCAGGAGCTCCATACGTTCAGAGAGCGATAGACAGTACCGCCTTGCCGCGTGCGTCTGCTAGGATGCGTGCAGGTAGGCTTTCAGGATACGGAGTCTCAACATGGAATCATCCCGCATCACCTTCGACAAGTGGTCGTCGTTGGCAGCGAGCCGCATGGGAACCATGAAGCGCAGCGCCGTACGCGACCTCTTCGCGGCGGCCTCCCGCAGCGACATCATCTCGCTGTCCGGCGGCATGCCCGACATCAAGAAGCTGCCTCTGGACATGATCTCCCGGATGGCGGCCAACACCCTGCTCACAGAGGGCGTGGGCGCCCTGCAGTACGGCGGTACCGACGGACGCATCCAGTGCCGTCGCATCATCGCCAAGCTCATGGAGGACATCAACGTCCAGGCGGATCCTGCGGAGATCCTGCTCACCTGTGGTGCCCAGCAGGCACTCGATCTCATCGCCAAGGCCTTCGTGAACCCCGGCGACATCGTGATCACCGAAGGCCCCACCTACATCGGCGCACTCCAGGCCTTCTCCGCCTACGAGCCCCGCTTCCTCTGCGTGCCCTTCGACGACGAAGGCATCCGCACCGACCTGCTCGAGGTCGAACTCAAGAAGCTGGGCAAGAAGGGTGCCAAGTTCATCTACACCATCCCCAACTTCCAGAATCCCGGTGGCGTCACCATGAGCCTGGAACGCCGCAAGCGCCTGCTCGAGCTCTCGCACGAGTACGAGGTGCCCATCATCGAGGACGACCCCTACGGCCGCCTGCGTTTCGAAGGTGACGACGTTCCCGCGCTGCGCTCCATGGATCCCGATGTGATCTACCTGGGCACCGTGAGCAAGGTCTTCGCCCCCGGTCTGCGCACCGGTTGGATCCTGGCCCCCAAGCCCATCATCGCCAAGGTCAACCTGGCCAAGCAGGGCGCTGACCTGTGCAGCAGCGCTTTGAACCAGGTCATGGTCGAGCACTACTTCATGGACACGCCCTGGCGTGAGACCCTCGCCACGCTGGTGGCCACCTACAAGGAGCGCCGCGACGCCATGCTCGACGCGCTCGAGGAGTACTTCCCGCCGGAGGCCACCTGGACCGAGCCCCAGGGCGGCTTCTTCGTGTGGGTCACCCTGCCGCGCTACGTCGACACGAGCAAGATGCTCTCCGTGGCGCTCGAGAACGGCGTCACCTACGTGCCCGGGGCGGGTTGTTATCCGGATAAGGACGGCTTCAACTCGATGCGCATCGCCTTCTGCTACGAGGAGCCCGAGCGCATCCGCGAGGCCATCAGGCGCCTTGCCGCCACCATCAACGAACGACTGGCGCTGTACCGCGCCTTCATCGCAGCCGATGCGCTGCCCGAGACCAAGGAGGTCCAACGATGACATACAAGGTTGCGGTTCTCATGGGCGGCAGCTCGCTGGAGCGCGAGTTCTCCCTGGCCAGCGGCAAGCGTGTCTGCGATGCCCTGGAGGCCCTTGGCCACGAGGTGCTGCCGCTGGACACCACGTCCGACCTGGTGACCACGCTGCGCGCCGAGAAGCCCGACGTCTGCTACATCGCCCTGCATGGCAAGCACAGCGAGGACGGCACCATCCAGTCGCTGCTCGAGTTCCTGCAGATCCCCTTCGTGGGCTCTCCGGCCACCGTGTGCCGCAGCACCTGGAACAAGAGCACCCTGCCCCACGTGCTGGAGTCCTACCGCGAGGGCGAGCCCGGCGACGCCGCCTGGCCCTATGGCATCTGCATCGCCAGCGACGCCTTCAAGGACATGGGCGCCGCCTTCGCGCTCGACCTGTTCCCGGAGCGCATCCCCGCCGGTCTGCCCTTCGCGGTGAAGCCCGCCAGCCAGGGTTCCGCTCTTGGTATGAGCAAGGTCACGGTGGATGACCGTCATGTGCTGGGTGAGGCCATCCTGAACGCGCTCTCCTTCGATGATGAGGTCATCATCGAGGAGTGGGTCGACGGTGTCGAGCTTGCCGTCTCCGTCATCGGGGAGGGCTGGGACGCCTACGCGCTTGCTCCCGTTGAGATCGTGCCGCGTCATGGTATCTACGACACCGAGGCGCGTCTGGACGACATGGCGGTGGACTTCTATGCACCGGTGCGTCTGGAGAGCCTCTCGCACGACCCCGCGCAGGCGCAGGCCATCCGCAACGAGATCGAGCGTGCTGCGCTCGAAGTGCATCGTGCCTACGGTTGCCGCGACCTCTCGCGTGTCGACATGATCTGGGATGGCGCCCAGGCCAAGGTGCTCGAGATCAACGTGTCGCCCGGCATGACGGAGCTGTCCCTGCTTCCCATGGCGGCCCAAGCCAGCGGTATCGAGCTGGGTCAGCTGCTGGAGGAACTCATCGGTCGCGCTTTGGATCGTTAAGTTACAGGATGTACACAAAAGGGCGTGGATTCGGTTATCCCCTTCGCCCTGCTCGGGAATTCGCGTACAATGCCAACAGGTAGTCATGATGCTGTGTTTCGCAGCCACAAGCTCGCTTTCGCATAGGAGGAAGAAATGAACAACAACCAAGTCGCTGCTGGTCTGAGCATCGGTGGTCTCGTCCTTGGCGGTCTGATCGGCGTCGTCGTCGGTCTGCTCGTCGCCCCCCGCTCCGGCGCTGAGACCCGTTCCATGCTGTCCGACAAGGTCGACGAGCTCTACGGTGAGGGCAAGTCCGTCGCCGCCCAGAGCTTCGAGAAGATCCAGGAGACCGCTTCCACCGCTGGTGCCAAGATCCAGGAGACCGCTGCTGCCGCTGGTGATAAGCTCGGCGCTGCCGCTGGCAACCTGAAGCCCCGCATCAACGAGAGCCGCGATGAGCTGCGCGCCAAGATGGAGGCCGCCCGCAACCGCATCACCGAGCAGCTGGGCGTCGCCGTTCCCAAGGCTGAGGAAGCCGCCGAGGAAGTCGCCGATGCCGTCGAGGCCGCTGCCGAGGCTGTCGGTGAGGTCGTCGAGGTCGCTGCTGATCCCGCGTAAACTGCAAGCGCTTATCCGCATGAACATGGGAGGCCGCGTGATGAGCGCGGCCTCTTCTCATGTCGTGCGTGGGAGTTCAGAACAGCGTTGGGGTGTAGCGGGCGAAGGCGTTCACGAGCGTGGGATGCTCGATGAGCATGTACGTCTTGGGTTCATCCTCCTTCGTCACCAGCGCATAGCGCCCCGTCAGCACGCTGATGGACACGTTCTTGAACACGCCCTCCGCGATCTTATCCGCTTCCCTTCCCGCTGCCAGTTCGTGGGCGCGCAGTTCGGCCTCGAGCCGGGCTTCGTCGCCCTCCAAGAAGGTACGCATGAGCGGCTTCGCGAGCGCGAGCAGCTCCTGGGCGCGGCTGCGATGGTAGGCGACCTCGGATGCGGTCTTGGTCACGACGTATCGCCCGCCCGCATGGTCGCCCGCGATTGCCTCGCCGTACGCCGCCACCGATCCCGCGCTGCGCAGGAAGTGCAGGAAGACCTGGTTGGTGGGCTGCTCCAGGTAGTAACCCGTGATCCGACCGGTCATGTAGAGCGGCAGCCAGCCCTCGAGCCCCATGATGAGCTCGCGCAACGGACGGTGCACATCATGGATGTTCAGCAGCTGCACACCCTTCTTCACGAGCATGCCCATGCCCAGCATGACGTTCTTCGCGAAGTCCTTATCCCGTGCCATCTCCTCCATGGGCATGTCGCTGTACAGGATTACGTCGTCGTTGCGCTTGGAGAGCACCGCCGCCTTGAGGAAGTCCAGTTCCGCCTGCTTCATCTGCTCGATGCCGCGGTAGGTCTTGGTACCCGGCAGTTGGAGCGGCACACTGGGCACCTTGATCTCGTCGAAGTGCACGCTGCGCAGGTAGTCGTTCAGGCTGAACGCGTCGAGCGTCCTCAGGAAGCGCTCGAGCCCCTGCGGCTCGCTCGCCACGCCCGCACCCGAACCCAGATACGCACGCACCGCCCGCGCGATGCCCGCCGTGTCCCCCGGCTCCAGGGCATCGTCACCGCAGAGCAGCGTGAGCTGGGCGAATGCAGTCGCGTCGCTGTTGCGCGCGACGTAATCGGAAACACCATCGATGAAGCGCGGGAGATCGGCGGGGCGGCGCTGCCCCGATTGGATGCGCGAGATGTACGAGGGGTCGAAACCCAGCGCACGGGCCAGACGGTTACCGTTGATGTCCAAGCCGTCCATGAGCGAACGGAACTTGCGGGCGAAGGTGTCGTAATCGGTCTCGATGCCGGTCAGAGCATGCTCGAGTTCCGCGACGACCGACGCCTGGTCGAGTTCTGCATGGTCCGCCTGTTCCGCCAGGGCTGCGATACCCGCCGCCAGGCGCTGCACGGTCTCACTTCCGGCTGCGGGCACGCGTTCGCCGGAAAGATAGCGACTCACGTTGGAGGTGGAGACCCCCGAGGCCTGTGCGAGCGCCTTCGCGCTGCAGCAGAGTTCGTCCTGGTATCCCTTGAGGGTCTCTGCGAATGTCATTCGTACTCCTTGGGCTCGTTTCCCTTCGCCGTCTCGAAGCAAGTTTGGCCTCTGGTTGCCGGTTTGTCAATGACAGAACAGGGATGGACAGGGGATAAGCGCTGTGCTGTCGTAGCATAGAGCGGATGGAGTCCGCTTGATGCGGATGACACGCGAACGGGAAGGATCCATAGACAGCATATGCCGATCGAGGTCGACAACCGCTATCCGGAGGTCGCACGTCCCTATGAGCCGGTGGGGAAGGGCGAGCACCACAAGAAGCTCTTGTGGGGCAAGCCGCTGGCTGCCGTGAGCCTCGTGCTCATACTCCTCACCACCCTGCTGTCATCGCTTCCCTCAACTGCACCTGAGCCCACGCCGGAGCCCAGCCCTGCGCCCGTTCCGGTGCCGACCATCGTCGTTCCCACGCCCATCCCGGAACCCACTCCGGAGCCCACGCCCGTACCTGAGCCTGTTCCCGACCCGGAGCTCGCGCCCGCACCGGCACCGACTCCTGCGCCCACTCCCGCTTCCACGACGCCGTCTTCCAGCAGCTCGTCCCCGTCGAGCAGCACGCCGGCCACCACGCAATACACGATCACCTTCGTCGACTGGGATGGCACGACCATCTCGTCGGCCAAGTACGATGATGGCACATTCGCATCCAGTATCTCCGTGCCCGCTGATCCCACGCGTCCCAACGACGGCAGCTATCGTTACGCCTTCGCTGGCTGGACGCCCGCTTTCGCCGATGTCACGACTGATGCCACCTACACGGCCACCTACACGGAGGAGGTCATCCCCTGGTACGCCATCACGTTCGTCGACTACGACGGTACGACGGTGCTCAAGTCCGAGACCTGGTACCAGGAGGGCACGGCGGCAGCGGACATCGATCAACCTCCCACTCCCACGAGAGCGCCCGAGGGTGGCTACGAGTTCACGTTCAGTGGCTGGTCGCCTGCGCTCTCCGATGTCACCGCGAACGTCACCTACACGGCCGTCTACGATAGCGACAAGATCAAGTACACCATCACGTGGAATAACTACGGCGGCGCTTTCATCGACGAGACCACGGTCGAGGAAGGCGAGACACCCGTTCACGCTGATCCCACGTATGGACCCACGGATCAATACATCTTCACCTTCAATGCCTGGTCACCGGCCATCGTGCCCGCCACGGCTGATACCACTTACACGGCGAATTACACTACGATGCTGCGTCAGTACACCGTGAGCTTCGTCGATTGGGATGGCAGCAGCATCGACAGCGCGACCTACGAATACGGTACGCCCGCTGCGAGCATCTCCGTGCCCGCGGATCCCACGCGCTCCAACGATGCGAACTACAGCTACAGCTTCGCTGCTTGGACGCCCACCATCGCGGATGTCACAGGCGATGCCACCTACACCGCCACCTACGACGCCACGCCCATCAGCTACGGGACGCCGGCCATCGACGACATCACGGATGTCCAGTACAACCACCAAAGCGCCGGTAGCATCGCCCAGTTCAGTCCCGTGGTGACGCTGAACGATGTCGCGGGCAACACGGGTAGGCTCAGGCTCCTGCAGCAGAACCCCGACGATCCGAGCGGCGACTGGATCGAGCAGACGCTGGGTGATGATGAGGCGGCCAACGCCGTCACCATCGAGTACAACAACGGCACCGATTGGGTCACGCTCCCAACCCCGAGCGGCCTGAATGCGGAATACGACATCCCCGACGACGCCGTCGCGCTGCGTGCGAGCATGACCCGCAATCTCGTTCCGCCCGGTGGTGCGGGAGCCATCCGCCAGAAGGTGCAGGTCGCGTTCGACTACACGCTTCCCAACGGCGACACGGGCACCGTCAAGGGCAACGAGTTCTATCTGTACAGGGGCAGCTTCGCGCAGCGGAGCGGCGCACCCGTGCTCGACCGCGATGCCAAGACCATCACGATGGACTTCAAGTACCAGCTCGTCGAGGGTGGCGAGATCGATCCGAACAACGTCACGTGGACGGGGCATCATCTGTACACGAAGGCCAAGACCGATACATCCTCCGAATTCGGCACCGAGATAATGGGTCTCACGCCCACGGTAACCCACTCCGATGTGGACGGCGTCCATCATGTGACCATCACGTACACACTGGATGAGGTCTCCGATGATCTCTACTACACGTACAAGGGTGATCTGCTCGATGACGAATGGGGCGATCCTTCGCACTGGAACAACTGGAACACCAATGCCTACAGCTACGAGATGGAGTTCCCGGCGGCTTCGAGCGGCCATGTGGCGCCCTTGTCACTCGAGCCCGGCCCCGCCGTGAGCCACTCGTACGGCGGTGACAGCGAGGACTACACCGTCGGCTTCATGATGATGAGTAAGAATCTCAACGATGCGAAGGACGGCAGGATCGCTCTGCGGATTGAGCGCTACGATGAGAGCAGCGGCTCGTGGGTCAGTCCCGTGAACGGCTTCGTCTCGTATGCCAATTGGCAGGCGAACAACGAGAGGGAATGGGACGACCCCGACAAGCAGATGATCTACGATGCGCAGACCATCTGGGGTGTGACGGTGGCCACGATGAACCCGGACGACCCAATCGAACCCAGCAACCCCACGACACTGGATGACCTCGTGAATCCCACCCAGCTCTTCGACGTGGACGGTCATACCGCCGTCTACGCCATATTCGCGTACCACTTCCCCTACGAGTACTGGTACGGGACGCGGATCACGCTGCGGACGGTCATGGATGTCGAGTACAGTGACGGTTCGACCGAGACCATCGCGAGTACGCCCTTCTACGTCTACGGCGGCAGCTTCGTCGAGCCCAACAGTGACTTTGGCAACTACGGCATGCAGATCGACAAGGACAACAAGATCCTCACCCTGGAGTACGTCTACGACACCGATGTCATGACGATCGACCCCGCCAATGTGAGGTGGGTGAGCGACGACGAGGAGATAGCGAACTGCAACTACCTGTATTACGGCGTCAACTACACCGGCTGGTGGCCCGCATCCAGAGCCGAGGATTGGGAGCAACTCACGTATCTGGATATCAAGCCCACGGCCAGCGAACGCGATGAAGGTGGGAAGCACATCGTGACCCTCACGTTCGATCTCTCGAGCGCTCCCGCGGAACTTTGGGCAGACCCGGATCACACGTACCTCTTCTACAGTGGCAGTGCGTATTATCAGGATTCGGGCGAGTACTTTGGTGTTTGGCAAGACAGTCCTGACAAGGGCTTCATCCCGGTTTGGCAGTTCGTCGATTAGGAGACACAAGGCAAGGAGAAGACGATGAAGTACGCGAAGAACATCATAGGCATCGCCATTTCGGTGGTCCTGATCGTGTTGTTGAGCAACCCCAAGTGGCTGCCCTTATCCGATAAGACCACGCAGACCCTGAGCGATCTGGAGCTCACGCACTTCCTGATCGAGCGCAGCGGCCCGATCACCTTCGCGCACATCCTGACGCTCGTGCTCATGATCGCCGTGGTCTGGCTCATCTACACGATCATCAAGTTGATTCTGCAGCTCGTGGGCCGCAGGAGCGACCATGCCGCCACGGTGACGACGCTCATCGCGAGCGCGCTCAAGTACCTGGCCGTGCTTGTGGCCATCGTCTGGGGTCTCGCCATCCTGGGTGTGAACACGACGGCCGTGCTCGCCGGTGTGGGCATCATCGGCTTGATACTCGGCTTTGGCGCGCAGAGCCTGATCGAGGACATCATCACGGGCCTCTTCGTCATCTTCGAGCGTCAGTACGAGATAGGTGACATCATCATCCTGGACGACTTCCGCGGCATCGTGCGCTCCATCGGCGTGCGCACCACCACGATTGAGGACGTTGGCGGCAACCTGAAGGTCGTGAACAACTCCAACATCCGCAACTTCCAGAACCGCTCCAAGAAGGACTCGCTCGCCATCTGCGAGGTCTCCGTCGCCTACGACACCAACATCCCCAAGATGGAGCGGATCCTCGCGCAGGCCTTCCCCAGGATGTACGAGGAGCATCGCGACCTCTACAGCAGCATGCCGCGCTACATGGGTGTGGAGGAGCTGGGCGAGAACGGCTACAGGATCAAGATCGCCGTGAACACGCCCGAAGCCAAGTTCTTCCCGGCCAAGCGCCAGCTCACGCGTGACATCGGCATCCTCTTCGAGGAGTCCGGCATCAAGATCGCCCTCCCGCAGGTGGTCGTCCACCAGTAGTGACAGCTTCATCCCAACAACGCAGGAGGCCGCGTGATGAGCGCGGCCTCTTCCGTTCCCTACCTGCTTTCCTGTGGATGATCCAGCGCAAGGACAAGTTCCTCGCTCTGGATGCCTACGAGGGGATGTGTGGGCGGCAGCGCTTATCACACACCGAAGAACTGCAGGAAGCGCACGGTGCGCTCGTCCTGGGGATGCTCGATGAGATCGTGGATACCCGTGTGCTCCACCAGAAGGCCCTTGTCCAGCAGGATGACCTTGTCGGCGACGCGACGGGCCTGCTGGATGCTGTGGGTGATGAGCACGATGATGGCCCCGGTGTGCTCCACGTAGTCGCGCAGGAGCTGCTCCGCAGCCAAGGTGGCCTCCATGTCCATGGATGCGCTGGGCTCATCGAGGATGAGCAGGTCGAAGTCGCCCATGAGGATGCGGGCCAGCGCCATGCGAGCGGTCTCGCCACCCGAGAGCTTCTTGGCGCGGTGGTCCAGCAGGGGCTCCAAGCCCAAAGCGTCCACCAGACGCTCCATCCGCTGGGGGTCGTCCCCGTTCAGAGCGATGTTCTTGCGGGTGGTCATGCGGAAGGCGAAGCTCTTCTGGGGCATGTAGCCCACGTTGTCCGTGGGACGCTTCCAGCTGCGCTCGTCGGGGCGCTCCAAGCCCGCCAGGATGCGGGCCAGAGTGCTCTTGCCGCTGCCGTTGGCTCCGACGACGGCCGTGATGCAGCCTTCGTCGAGCTCGAATGCGGGCAGGTCGAGCACCTTCTTGTCGTTGAAGCTCTTGTTGCAGGCCTCCACCTTCATCGGCTCAACCTCCCCTGCATGAGGCTCAGGACCATGTTGACCAGCAACGACAGGGCGATCAGGATGATGCCCAACGCGATGCCCAGGGTGAAGCTGCCGCGATTGGTGTAGAGCATGATGGCGGTGGTCATGACGTTGGTCTTCCACGCGATGGCACCACCCACCATGCTGATGGCACCCACCTCGGCGATGGCGCGCGCGAAGCCCAGCAGATAGGTGCTGAACAGGGGATACACGCATTCGTTCACCAGCAGCCAGAAGCGCTTCCAGCGGCTGAGCCCCAGGCCGAGTGATGTCTCCTTGACCAGGGGTGCGACCTGTGCGACGTAGGTCTCCATGGTGCTGATGATGAGCGGCGTGATGAGCACCACCTGCGCGATGATCATGAGTTCCACGGTGAAGAGCAGGTGAAGGTGGCGGAAGGGGCCAACGCCCGAGAAGAGCATGTAGAAGACCAGACCGGCCACGACGGGCGGCATGCCCATGAAGGTGCGGTTGAGTACCACCAGGGTCTTGCGACCTGGGAACTTGCGCGCACCCAGGAGGATACCGAAGGGCACACCCAGCAGCAGCGCGATGATCGAGCTGGACAGACTCATCTTGGCCGTGGTGGCCAGGATGTTGAGCAACTCGGGATCGGCTGAGAGGATCAGTTCGATCGCTTGTTCGAATGAGGAACCCATGGGGTGTCGCGCCTCCTGCGACGACGGCCATGGGGTTTCCCCCATGGCCGCATGTTGCGTGATCAGTCGATGTCAGTGACTACATCTTGCCATCGTTGGCAACGAAGGTGAGGAAGGTGGCCTTGTCGGTCAGGATGTAGGCGTCCATCTCCTCGGCCATGACCAGACAGGCGCCCATGCCGGTGTTGGCGGAAACGTACCAATCGGTGTAGTTCGCGAAGCTGGCGGCATCAGCGGTGATGCCCAGCTCCTGGGGCCACAGGGCGAGCTCCTTGGTGTGGGTACCACTGCCGTCACCACGGCTGATGAACTTGTAGTGACCATCGGAGATGGCCTTGAAGGCATCCAGGACGTTGCTGCAGTTCTTGACGCCCGCGGGATCAGCGGAAGGACCGCAGAGCACGAAGTAGTTGTACATGTAGCTCAGACGCTCGCTCTTCATGCCATCCAGAACGTAGGAGAAACCGTCGGTGACGAAGGCCTCCTCCTGCTTCTTGGAGTGCACCAGGATCAGGTCGGCGTTGCCCATCTTGGCGTTGGCGATGGCCTTACCGGTACCAGCGGAGTAGACCTCGACCTTGTAGCCGTACTTCTGCTCGAAGATGGGGAGCAGGTAACCCAGCAGACCGGAATCGT
>JAFRFV010000065.1 GCA_017434185.1 Coriobacteriales bacterium | reverse complement strand
GGTTGTCCTGCGAGCAAAAGGAGAACGAAATGGACGAAGCCCTATTGGAACCCATCGAGGAGGAAGTCCTCGAGCAAGCAGATGAAGTCCAGGAGAGCGCTGAGGTGCCACCTGAGGAGCCGCAGGGCGTCGTCGTCGACCGCAATCTGATCTATCCGCCTCGCGAGATCCCCTTCGAGCTGCTCGACTTCGACGCCAGCTTGCCGGAACTCGATCATGACCCGATCATCAACTGCGCGAATCCCGAGCTCGCCAGCACACAGGCTGAGAAGAACCACAGCATCTATCTGAACGTTCAGCGCTTGGACATGCGCGATGACCCCCGCTTCATCATCGACGTGAGCATGCCCAACCACGTGCAGACGCCTGAGCACTACATCACCCGTATCGCCCCCTATGCCATCTACCTTGACGATGAGGGCGAGGAGTCACCCTACGAGATCGATCACATCGACCTGCACCCCGGCTCCAAGCTGAACATCCGCTTCATCGGCGAGATCGCCGGTGGAATCAAGTTCGGCGTGCGCGCCATCTGCAACAAGGATGGCGTTTGGGATGCCGTCTGGCCCATGCCGCAGGGTCTGGGCATCTACTCGACCGTCTACATCGAAGACGGCATGCGCGGCGACTAGGGAGGGGGAATAAAATGATTGAAGAAACCATCGTCACCGATACCTTCCAAGATGGGCTCTCGGAACAGGGGTCTCCACTGGAGAACCGTTCCGCGGAGGCCCCTGTTCCTGCGCCCAGCACTGAGATTGCGGACGCAGAGGATTCCCTCCCGACCGCCAACGAGAAGGCGGAGGAAGAAGCACCTGTTGAGAAGGATTTCGTGAACGAGCCCGACGAGCTCGATCCCCAGAAGCGTGAGTTCCTGCTCAAGCGCGTCGAGCGCATCGAGCGCATGGCCGACAATTACGCGGCTGTGGAAGCCCGTATCGCCCAGATCTGCGAGCCCCTTGAGAAGGACCCTGCGCAGATCCTGCTCTACATCCCCCACAGGGGCGTCGAGTCCAAGCCCCTGATGGAGGCTTCGCTCGCCGGCGTCCGTTGCTTCAGCGAGGATCGTCCCAAGATCATGAAGCAGGTCACCGACCTCTTCCCCGAGACGAGTTGGATCTACACGGGTCGCATCGAGAACACGGTCATGGATGAGCTCGTGCGCAGCAGCAACACCGTGTTCGTGGTGAAGCGCACCCTGTATCTCTCGATCATCAACCTGTGGTGCTCGTACCGCGGCCTGACCGCGTCCGTGCTGTTCGATGCCAATCTGAGCGGTGACGGCAGTCAGCCCGGTGTCGCCCCGGCCTACTGCATCAACAGCGCACGTGAGATGACCCATATGCCCTATCTCACGCTGGCCGGTCTCGCGATCGACCTGCCGGAGGACCCCGAGGAAGCCGCAAAGAAGCTGGAGGAGGCCCGCAAGCTGAACGCGCGCATCCAGAAGCAGTTCAGCGAGAAGTGCGAGCGCATCCAGGCCAAGGAGATCATGATCAAGAACTTCTGCGACTACGAGGTCGCCATCGAGGGCGGCGCCACCATCCTGCCCGTGCCGTGGCGTGACGTCATCGTGACCGAGTAGCGCCGTCTCTGATCGCGTAGGATCGCAGCTAGAAGAGGGTGCCCTTGAAGCAGACCATGGGGCGGTTGTTGTCGTAGTCCCAGCTGTGGTGCGCATCGCCACGGCAGAATCGCGCATGCTCGCAAGCGCGGCAGTCCTCGTTCAGCTCGCTCAGGTCGTGGCGGAACACCTCGAAGCGCTTATCCCATACCTCACGCAGGCGGTCGCGCTTGATGTTGCCCTGGATGAGTTCCGGCCGACGCTCGATGTCCAAGCACGCGCCGATGTCGCCGTTGCTCATGATGCTCGCGGTGTAGACGCCAGCGTTGCACAGCCAGTACCAGTCGCGCAGCTCGAGCTCCCAGTCCACGCCCAGGTAGTGGCTGCAGCCGTAGCACAGCGGGTAGCCTTCGTCGCGCTTCTGGCGGATGAACGTGAACAAGCGGCGGTAGTCGTCGGGGGTGAGCATGAGGTCGGGGCGTTCCAGCGCGCGACCGATGGGTTCCAGGTTGATCACACGCCACGAGTCGATGTCCAGGCCGTCCATGATCTCGAAGAGCGCGTCGAGCTGATCGATGTTGCCGTGGTTCACGACCGTGGTCACCTGCACCGCGTGGAACGTGCCCACGTCCAGCAGATTCTGGACGCCCGCCATCGCGCGGTCATAGCCACCGCGGAAACCGCGCAACTCGTCGTGCGTCTCGCGCAGGCCGTCGATCGACACCGATATCGTGCCCATGCCCACGTCTGCCAGGCGGCGCGCCACCTGCGGCGTTATGAGCGTGGCGTTGCTGGTCATGCCCCAGCGGAAGCCCTGCTCGTGGGCGTATCCCATGATCTCGAAGAAGTCGCGGTTCAGCAGCGGCTCGCCGCCGGTGATGCACAGCTGCATGCGCGAGATGTCGAAGTCGGCCTTGACCTGGTCGATGATGCGCTTCCAATCGTCGCAGGACAGCTCGTCGCCGCGCGCGCTCGTGCATGTGCTGCCGCAGTGGAAGCAGTGCTCGTTGCATTGCAGGGTGAGTTCGAAGAAGAGCCTGCGCAGTTCAGGCTCGCGATAGAGCTTGCGTGTGTAGTCGGCGAGTTCGCCCAGATGGCCGGTCTTGACCTGTGCGGGAAGTATCATCGGAACATGGAGGGCGGGCCGTAGACGGCCTCGGGGACGTTGTCGTCCGGGTCGAAATCACTGGGCGGACCGTAGACGTCCTCGGGCTCGTTCTCGACGGGATCGTAGCCCAAGTCCTCGGGCGGGCCGTAGACGGTCTCGACCACGTTGTTCTCGGGGTCGAAGTCACTGGGCGGGCCGTAGACATCCTCGGGCGGCGGACCATAGACGGCCTCGGGCGTGAAGACCCTGCAGCCGGTCAGGCCCAGCGCAGCACCGGTGAGTGCGGCGATGAAACCCCTGCGTGTCAGCTTCTTCATCTGGGTACCTCCCAACTCGCTCTCGTGCTGCGCCCATTATAGCGCATCAGGGGATAAGCGCTGCCCCTAGCGGTAATTGCGCACCAGACGATTCCAGCACTCCTTGACCTTGCCGTAGAACTCGAGACCCTGCTCCTTGCCCAGCGTGGAGCGGAAGTAGTTGTACAGCTGCGCCTTGTTCTTGCGACCGTCGAGTGTGGAGACGACCCAGTCGACCTGCTGCTTGGACAGCGGTGCGCCGAACTTATCCGCAAGGATGCGCTCCACCTTGGCGCGGGCGGGCTCGGGGTCGTCGGGCTGCTTGCGCTGCGGCTTGGCTTCGGGCTCCGGCGCAGGCGCGGATGTGTCTGCGACGGGCGGAGCCGGAGGAAGGGGTGAACGATATCCTAGAGAATCCCCTTCCTCCGGCTCTACAGACTCAGGGACAGCCTCGCACGCTGCCTCGCACTCCCCTTCCTCCTGCTCCGCAACCTCAGGGACGGATTCAGGGGTGAAGTCGACGACCGCGACCCGGCGGCGCGGCTTGCGCGCGGGCGTGGCGGCGGCGATGCAGTCGAGGCGGCGGATGTTGTCGACACCCTGCTTGCGCGCCATGTTGATGACGTTGTCGTAGCCCTTGTCATTGCTGATGATGCACGCGACACGCCCGTCGGTGGGCAGGTGCAGCAGCAGGAGCGTGATCAGCTGGAAGTCCAGGGAATTGGGACCGCCGGGGATGGCGGGCACGAACTCGATCCTTGCCTTGCAGGCCATGATCCTGCTCACCTGCGAGAGTTCGATCTTGCTGGTGCTGGGGCGATACAGCACGTAGACCTCGTCGGACTCGGTCAGGGCCTCGATGCCCGTGAGTCCGCCTGAGCTCACGTTCTCGTAATCGACGTAGAAGACGGTTCCGTTCTCGTTCTCCATTCGCATCCTTTCACAACGGGGACAGTCCCCATTCGTCACCGCATCAGTCTATCACACGCATGATGATGCCCTTGCCCATATACACATCGTACAGAATTCCACTCACGTCGCTGGGGAACGAACCGTCGCCAAGCGCGATGTACACATGCTTTCCATCGAATTCGCGCCACAGATCGACGCTGGTGAGGGACCCCCAGTCGTTGCCCAGGCATATGCTCGAGACGTCGCGCGTGATATCCGCATACGGGCCATACGACCACCCCGTCGCCTTGGCCGGCTCATCCAGCACCAGGATCGCGTACTCGTGGTCGAGCGCGGTGGGCCCGAAGATGGTGTAACCCGAATCGCCCGCGCCCACCTCTTCCAAGCGCTTGCTCACCGTGACCACCTCGATGGTGCCCGCGTAGACGACCGTGCCGTTCTGCAGCTTCGTCCCCGGTACCGGCCGCCCCAGCGACGCATCCGTGTCGCCGTAGGCGAACGCGCGGGCCGGCCAGTCGGTGTCGTGGTACTGCGAGTCGTCGCTCCCGTAATGCTCCTGCGCGAACGTGAGCGCCTGGTACAGCATGAAACCGTCGCGCAGGTCATACAGCTCATAGGTGATGAGCGAGATGCAGTAGCTCGCGCTCACGCTGTTGACGAAGCCCTGCACGCTCTTGGCCCCCGCGCCCAGCATGGCATCGGGGAACTCGGTCTTGAGGTCGCGGTCGCCGCCCAGCGCCTGGTCACCCGTGAACCACCCGATGATATCGTGCGAACCCAGGAAGTCGCAGGACTCGCTGAACACCATCGTGCCGTCCAAGCTGCCGCTGCTGCTGCGCTCGCCAAAGAACGCCGGCAGGACATAGTAGCGCGGCGCGGCGAAGTACCCGTTGCAATAGATGCGCGCGATGCGCTGCTCGTCCAGCTCCTTCTTGTACTTCTTGTCCAGATCGCCGCTGGACTCCTGCCTCAGGCACAGCGCGGGATGGCGATGGCACATCGTCCCATGCATCGAGATGAGCACGACATCGTACACGGGGAAACGGGTGAAATCGTCCACGGTGACGTCCTTATCCAGAATCACCTCGAAACCAAGCCCTTCCCAATACTGCTTGTAGGTGTCGTAGGTGGAGTCGCGCTTGCTCCCAAACGCGTCGAGCACGAGCATGTTGGGCCGAATGCCGTCCGCGTTGAGCGCTTGCGCTTGGGGGATAAGCGCTGCGTCAGGGGCGAGAACCGCGGGCACGACGGCCACGGTGCCGATCGCCGCGCCGCCGTTGAATGATTCGTCGTCGTAGACACGCAGGTCGACGCCGCCGATCGCGCCGTTCGCATAGACGAAGTTGTACATCTGCACTTCGGGGTCGAAGTAATAGCCATCTTGGATAAGCCCCTGCGCGTACGCCTCGTCCAGGGTCTGCTGCACGAGCGCAACCTGCTGGTCCTGGCTCGCGGCGCTCATGGCCTCCGGCGTGAGGCTGCTGCGCACGAGTGTGTCCATGCGCTCGATCTTCTTGATGCCGCCGTCGAACAGACCGAAGCCGTGGGTGAGCCAGGCCGTCACGCCCACACCGGCCAACAGCAGCACGGCGACGGCAACCGCGAGCAGGCGAACGACGCGGCGCGTCCTCTGCGGAGCGGGACCGGGGTTCTGAGGCGCACGGGTGATGGACTTGCCGCAGTGACCGCAGAAGGTGGCGGAATCAGGGATGGACTTGCCGCAGTGTGGACAATACATTCGCAGCTCCTCTCGACGCATGTTCCCAGTTTACCCGAAGTCGCTGTTCCGTGCTGCGACGCGCACGGGCGACGGTGTAGTGCTATCATTCATATGTTGCGCAACCAAGCGAAGGAGCGACCATGGCACGATTCTGCACCCAGTGCGGTTCCCCCGTCACCGACGATCTGCTGTTCTGCACCCAGTGCGGCACCAAGCTGCGTGAACCCCAGCCTGCCGCCCAGCCCCAGGAGCCCCAGGAGCGGGACAGCTTCTGCATGCATTGCGGCAACGTGGTGCCCGCCGGCTTCAAATTCTGCATGAGCTGCGGCACCCCCGTGGGCCAGACGAGCCCGTACGCTGCACCCGCCGCGGGCGCGAGCGGTGTCTTCTCGCAACCCACGGAGCCCCTGGGCACCGTGCCCATCTACCCACTCCCCCAGCAGGATGAGCCCAGGAAGAAGGGCAAGGTGGGTCTGATCATCGGCATCGCGCTGGCCGCTGTCGCGGTGCTTGGCATCGTCATCGCGCTCCTGATCTGGAAGCCATGGGTGCGCGAGGGCGGCCCCGTCAACCCCACGCCCCAGAACATGGTGACCAGCGGTCCCACCGATCCCAGCCCCTTCCAGAACCAGACCAGCGGCGGCAACAGCACGCAGCCCAGCAACCCCGGCACCGGCACCGGTACCGCGACCGGTAGCAACGCGACCAAGCCTTCGACCAGCGGCAACGCGAGCACCGGTGGCAACGCGACCAAGCCCAGCACCGGTGGCAACGTGTCCGCGGGTGGAGCCGGTGACATGCCGTCCGACATCGCCGAATACGTGATCTACGACAGCAACAAGCGCTACCTGTCCGAATCCGACCTGGCCGGCTACACCGACCGCGAGCTCTGGCTGGCCCGCAACGAGATCTACGCGCGCCACGGCCGCGGCTTCAACAACTCGGAGCTGCAGAACTACTTCAACTCCAAGAGCTGGTACACCAAGAAGTACGAGGCATCCAGCTTCCCGGACAGTCTGCTGAACGAGTACGAGAAGAAGAACGCCGACACCATCCTCAAGGTCGAGAAGAAGCGCGGCAGCTCGTACGTGAAGTAACGCGCTGGTCGCTGGTCACTGGTCGTCATCATCGTCGTCGTCCCAGTCCTCGTCGTCGTAGAGGCCCGCTTCGACGCGCGCCCATTCACGGTCCGGCAGACCGTTGAGATCGAGCACCAGGTCCACCAGCCAGGGCTCGTAGTCGCCCAGCACCGGCAGCGCCTTGAGTTCCTCGCTGCTCAGGAGCTGGATGTCCTGCAGGCAGCGATAGCCGGCCACTTCCAACGCCGCGGCCTCCTCAGGCTCCAAGCTGAACGCCTTCGCCAGACTGAGCGCCAGGCTCTCCTGCTTGATGGCTTCGATGCGCGCCTGATATGCTGCGACCTCGCTCTCATCCTCCGCCAGATCGCTCAAACCCTTCAGCGCTCCGATGAGATCTTCCGGGTTGCCGCTCACATCCGGGTCCAGCACACGCGCGAACAGCTCGCGCGCACGCTCGGGAGCGCCGGGCTCATCCTCCAAGGCCTGCTGATAGAACTCCGCGGCCGCAAGGAAATACAGCGCCCAGGGCTCGTGCGCATGGCGCCGCAGCTCGAGTTCGTGCGCCAGACGCGCGCCCTCCAGGTCGCCCGCACGCTCATAGGCGAAGGCGAGCCCGATGAGTCCATCGTCGGGCAGATCCTCCAGGTCCTCGTGGTCCGGCAGCTCCGCGAAGCGCTTATCCGCATCATCATCGTCCCAAGGGATGTCAACATACTCGTCCATCTTCGCTCCTTCCCTCTTCGTCTTCTCTTACGGCTACCACTCTACCCGCCCCCGCACCAGCCCAATCAGAACCCAATCAGAGTTCACAACGGGGACAGTCCCCATTCGTCACTTTTTCACAAAAGGGACAGTCCCCGCACACGCACGGCGGCGCGACGTAAACACGATGCGCACAGATTCCATCCATCTGTCCAGCAAACCGAAGGGCTATACTCGACATACAGCGCAACAGGACCTCAAGGAGGCGGGCCATGATCATCGTCACCGACAGCATGTGCGATTACTCCCTGGAAGACGCGGCGGCGCGCGACGTCATCATGCTCTCCCTCAAGGTGAGCTTTGGCGACGAGACCTTCGAGGATAAGCGCACCCTCTCCCCCGCCCAGTTCTACCAGCGCTTGGACGCGCTGGGCAAGGACGACGAGCTGCCCAAGACCTCGCTCGTGAACGTGCAGGGCTTCCTGGATGTGTTCGAGGCCAACCCCAGCGAACCCATCGTGGTCATCTGCGCGAGCGCCAAGCTTTCCGGCACCTACGATTCCGCCGTCGCCGCCCAGCGCATCGCCGGCCGCGATGACATCTTCGTGATCAACACCACCACCATCTCCTGCGGCCAGGCCATGCTGGTCGACATCGCCTGCGATATGCGCGACGCCGGCACACCCGCCGCGGACATCGCCGCCTACCTGGACCGCGAGTCCAAGCGCGTCAAGATCTACGCCATCGTCGACTCGCTCAAATGCCTGGTCAAAGGTGGGCGCTTATCCCCATTGAAGGCGGCCTTCGCCAGCGCGCTGTCCATCAAGCCCGTCGTGATGCTCACCGACGGCGCCGTCGAGAACACCTGCAAGGGTCGCAACACGGCCAACGCCATCAAGGCCCTGATGCGCTACATCCCCGAGAAGTGCCCGCTCGACCCCAGCATGCCCGTCGCGTTCAGCCACACGGGCGATCTGGAGGGCGCGCAGCTGCTCAAGGACATGGCCGGCTACCCCGACCACAAGGTATACTGGTTGGGTTGCGTCGTGGGCACGCACTGCGGTCCCGGCACCTTGGTCCTGGCCTACTTCATGAAGGAGGATTAGCGCGTGAGCTCCGCAGCCAAGAACCCCGAACTCATCCGCACCATCAAGTTCGTCCTGTTCTCCGCCAGCGCCGGCATCATCGAGGCACTCAGCTTCACGGCGCTGAACGAACTCACCAACCTCCCCTACTGGCCCTGCTACCTGACCGCGCTCGTGCTGAGCGTGCTGTGGAACTTCACCTTCAACCGACGCTTCACCTTCCAGAGCGCCGCCAACGTGCCCAAGGCCATGGCGCTGGTCTTCCTGTTCTACGTCTTCTTCACGCCAGCGAGCACCTTCCTGGGCAGCTACCTGGCCGACACCCTCATGTGGAACGAGTACCTGGTGACTGCCCTGAACATGGCCGCGAACCTGGTGCTCGAGTACCTCTGGGATCGCTACGTGGTCTACCGCAAGACCATCGACACAAACGACATCGCACGACGCAAGCGCGAGCGGGAACTGCTATAGTATTCCCCATCGATATCGGACACCCTCCGAAGGGAGTCTTACCATGCCCACGTACCACATGGGACCAGGTTCGAGCGAGCCGCGTCCCCAGCCTGCGCCCGCCAGCATGAGCGCACCCGCCAGCAGCGCCACAAAGAAGGCCAGTACCGGCCGCGTCGTGCTCGTCATCTTCATCGCCTGCTTGGTGCTGTGCATCTGCTGCATGGGCGCCACCGCGCTCATGGTGACCGGTGACAGCCTTTGGGAGAAGGTCGACAACGCGTCGCAGGGCCACTTCACCCCCAGTGAGATCACCGAGGTCGGCGACGGCGAGGCCGTGCGTCCGCCCCAGGTGCAACTGCAGGGCAATGGCCAGGACACCGTCACCATCATGGTGTACATGAACGGCTCCACGCTGGAGACCGAGGGCGGCGAGGCGACCATCGACCTGACCGAGATGGCTCGCGCGGGCAGCAGCGATAAGGTGAACATCGTGGTGCAGACCATGGGCACCCGTCGTTGGCAGCGCACCTATGGCATCTCCAATACACACAGCCAGATCTACACAGTGAACAAGAACGGCCTCACGCTGGTCAAGGACGATCTGGGACAGCTGGATTGTACCGCGCCCAACACGCTGCGCGACTTCATCTCCTGGAGCGCCAGCAACTATCCCGCCGACCGCTACATCCTGATCATGTGGGACCACGGTGCGGGCCCGGTCTACGGCTTCGGCTACGACGAGTACCAGGGTCAGACCGCGACCCTCACGCTCGATGAGATGCAGGCGGCGCTGGGCAGCGCGGGCGTGTACTTCGACTTCATCGGCATGGACTGCTGCATCATGAGCTGCATGGAGGTCTGCTGCGCACTGTACGACTTCTGCGACTACATGGTCCTGTCCGAGGACTTCGAGTCCGGTCTGGGCTGGTACTACACCAACTGGCTGGCCGCGCTCTACAACGACACGTCCATCAGCACGCCCGACCTGGCCAAGATCATCATCGATGACATGGTGAACAAGAACAAGACCGACCGCAGCGGCGGCGATGCGATTCTTACCTGCATCGACCAGAGCGTCATGAAGGTGCTCTACGTGGCGTGGAAGGACTTCGCCTACGCCAACGAGCAGGTGCTGCTGAACAAGAACTACAGCCAGCAGGTGCATCGTACCGGGCGCGCACGTCCCGGTGCGGGCATCGAGGCGGCGGACGCAGCTGGCGCGGGCGACGCTGTTGGCGCTGGCGGCGAGCGCTACAACTGGTTCAGCGACTGGATCTACCAGGACAGCGTCACCATGGATGACTACTACATCACCGACATCATGGCGGTTGCCAAGAGCATCGATTCCGAGGAATCCAAGGCTCTGGCCAGCGCGGTCAACCAAGCGATCGTCTACAGCAACTCCACCCAGAGCAACGCGCACCTCACGGGCCTGAGCGTGACGCTGCCCTACGGCGACCGCACCTTCTACAACAGCCTCAAGACGGTCTTCACCAACTGCGGCTTCGACCAGGAGTACATCGAGTGGCTGGGCAAGTTCGTGGGCGCCAGCGGTTCCGACACCTTCTATGACTGGAGCGATTGGAGCGACCTGTGGAGCGGCTGGGACAGCTACACCGACACCTATGACTGGTACGGCTGGGACTACTACGGCAGCAGCGACTGGGGTAGCGGCAACTACAACGGCAGCGACTGGGGCTGGGACACCTGGGATTACGGTGACAGCTGGAACCAGTACTACGACAGCTACGGCAGCAACGGCTATGGCAGCGGCTATGGCGGGTACAACTACGACTACGGCTATGACAGCGGTTGGAGCGGATACGACGGAGGTTACGGCGGCACCGGCTACGACCTGCTCGACCTGCTCCTGGGCTACTGATCGACACACGGAACCGTCCCCTCAACCGGGGACGGTTCTTTTTTGCGCTGGAGCCGGATTTCCAATTTGGTAGGCCACCCGAAACGGAAATCCGGGGGAACGGTAGGTGCCGAAACTCTTATCCAGCGATAAAGGAAGATTCTGGCCATTCTTCCAGGATGGTAGGCCTACCAAAGCGGAAATCCGGTTTGGTGTTGCTGCGGTGTGTTTGGGGATAAGCGCTGCGAACGCTCGTATGCCATGCTGGGGCATTCGGATGCCACATCGAAAGTACCCCCAAACTGAATAACCAGTTTGGGGGTACCACCGATCTAGATATCTAGTTTGGGGGTGGGCTTTTTGGCATTTTCGGTCGGAAAACGCACTACCAATCTAGATATCCAGTTTGGGGGTACCACCATACTGGATATCTAGATCGGTGTGGATCCGCCAAGACAGAAAAAACGCCGCGGCCGGGTGAGTCCATTGGGGGGAAGAAGGAGAAGGGACTCATCCGACCGCGGCGAGTTCGCGCTGAGGCGAGGTGGATAGCTCGCCTCGCGGTGGGCCGGTGCGCGGAGCGTCCTTGCCGTACGGGCGCACACCGGCCCTGCCAGGGAGACGGGCTAGGCGCCCGCCTCAGTCAGCGAACTAGTAGAACAGGAACACGGAGCTGCCCAGCGCGAAGAAGATCCCGCGGAAGCAGATGGCACCGATGACGGCGCACACCAGAGCGGCAGCGGCCCAGATCTGGGCATCCTTGGCCTCGGCGCCCTTCTTCATGAAGGCGATGACGAGGACGGCGACGATACCGATGATCACGACGCCGGCCCAGAAGGCACCGGCC
>JAFRFV010000064.1 GCA_017434185.1 Coriobacteriales bacterium | reverse complement strand
TGAAACTTGTCACGGCGGAACTGATTGCTGAACGGCTCGGTCGCCCCCCCCGCGCGGGGGCGTGGATTGAAACTCACCCATGAGATTCACCCAATGCTCCCAAACAAGGTCGCCCCCCTGCGCGGGGGCGTGGATTGAAATGGTTATCAGGAAGCATGAGCAGATTACCGATGCGTCGCTCCCGCCAGGGGGCGTGGCGTGACACTCGCCTATCAGTTTGGTTCAGTGTTCCCAAATGTGCTGCTCTCTGCGGGCCCCCAGCAGCGCTCTGCTGCATTCAACAGGCCCATATTGCCCCAGGGGTGCTGAGCGCTTATCTCACGGGGCCCTTTGGGCTATACTTGTATATTCGGTACGAGTATGCAAGGGAGGTTGACTCGTGGAGGATCCCGTTCCTCTGGCGCAGAATCCCATACCGCCTGCAGCGGACAACTTCGAGAAGGTGGCCACCATGGTGTCCACCTACCTTCCTGACGCCGAGATCGCCCGTCTCCGCCGCGCCTACGAGTTCGCCAAGGCGGCCCACAAGGGACAGCTTCGCAAGAGTGGCGAGCCCTTCATCAACCATCCCGTGGAAGTCGCGCTCATCCTTGCGGAGCTGCGCATGGATGCCGACACCATCGCCGCCGCGCTGCTGCACGACGTCGTCGAGGACACCACCTGCGACATCGCACAGATAGAGCGTGAGTTCGGGTCCGACGTGGCCGAGCTCGTGGACGGCGTCACCAAGATCACGCGCATCGAGGTCGAATCCCTCACCGAGGAACAGGCTATGACGCTTCGCAAGATGCTCGTGGCCATGAGCAAGGACATCCGCGTCATCGTGATCAAGCTGGCCGACCGTCTGCACAACATGCGCACGCTCATGGCCCTGCGTGAGGACCGCCGCATCTTCAAGGCCCGCGAGACCATGGAGATCTACGCGCCGCTGGCCCACCGTCTGGGCATGGCGTCCATCAAGTGGGAGCTCGAGGACCTGTCCTTCTTCTACCTGGAGCCCGCCAAGTTCCAGCTGGTCGCCAAGATGGTCGCCGAGACCCGCTCCGCCCGCGAGGAGTATCTGGCCCAGGCGACCAACGCACTGCGTGCGGAATTGGATAAGAACGGCATCAAGGCACGTATCTCGGGTCGTCCCAAGCACCTGTACTCCATCTACCAGAAGATGACGAGCAAGGGCAAGGACTTCAGCGAGATCTACGACCTGATCGCCCTGCGCATCATCGTCGACGACCTCAAGGACTGCTATTCCAGCTTGGGTGTGGTGCACACCCTGTGGCATCCCATGCCGGGACGCTTCAAGGACTACATCGCCATGCCCAAGAACAACATGTACCAATCGCTGCACACCACCGTCATCGGTCCCGCCGGACGCCCGCTCGAGATCCAGATCCGCACCACGGAGATGCATCGCATGTGCGAGTACGGTGTGGCAGCTCACTGGCGCTACAAGGCCGGCGGCAAGAACCCCGGCAAGAAGGAATTCGACGAGAACCTGACCTGGCTGTCGCAGATGCTCGACTGGCAGGGAGAGACCGACGACCCCAAGGAGTTCATCGAGAGCCTCAAGAACGACCTCTTCGAGTCCGAGGTCTTCGTGTTCACCCCCAAGGGCGAGGTCGTGAGTCTGCGCACCGGCTCGACGCCCATCGACTTCGCCTATGCCATCCACACCGAAGTGGGCAACCACTGCATCGGTGCCAAGGTGAACGGCTCCATCGTGCCCTTGAGCTACGAGCTGCAGACAGGCGACCGCATCGAGATCCTCACCCAGAAGAACGCCAATCCCAGCCGTGACTGGCTCGCCATAGTCAAGACGCCGCGTGCGCGCAGCAAGATCAAGTCGTACTTCTCCCGCGTGAGCCGCAGTGACGACCTGCTGCATGGTCGCGAACAACTCACCCGTGAGATGCGCAAGCACGGCCTGGGTATGAACAACCCGGCCACCACGCACGCACTCGAGAGCTACGCCGCCACGCAAGGCTTCCCTTCGGGCGACGATCTGCTGGTGGCCATAGGCGCCGGCAAGCTGTCCGCCAAGCTGGTGAGCAACAAGCTGTTGCGCGAGCTCGTGAAGGACGTCTCTCAGGAGAACCAGAAGGAGAGCCAGGACATCCAGGAGCTCACCGCCGCCTTGGTGCCTCCCGCGCAGACCAAGAAGCGCAAGCGCAGCGAATCCGGCGTGGTGGTCAAGGGTCTGGACGACGTGCTCGTGCGCCTGTCGCGCTGCTGCAATCCGGTGCCCGGCGACGAGATCGTGGGCTTCGTGACCCGCGGTAGGGGAGTGAGCGTACATCGCGCCGACTGCCCCAACGCCAAGGCACTCATGGCCGATGCCGGCCGTGTGATAAGCGTCTCCTGGGAGGGCAAGGGCTCCGGCAGCTTCCAGATCGAGATCATCATCGAGGCCATCAACCGCCAACGTCTGCTGCAGGATGTGATCATCACCCTGGCCGACAGTGGCGTGAACATCCTGGGCAGCTCCACCACCACCCACAAGGACGGCATCGCCGAGATGCGCTTCCTGCTCGAACTGGTCGACACCAGCCGTCTGGATTCCATCCTGCGCAGTCTGGAGAACATCGACGGTGTCCTGACCGCACGCCGCATGGTGGCCGGTGAGAGCAGCAAGCACAGGAAGAAGGGGTAGCGCATGCGGCTCGAGACCCTGCATCTGGGCCCCATCAGCACGAACTGCTACATCGTCATCGAGGACGGTCGCGGTATGGTGGTCGACCCCGGCGGCTCCATCGACGGTATCCTGCGCGTGCTCCAGGGCGTCCAGCTCGAGCGCATCTGTCTCACCCATCGTCATTGGGACCACATCTTGTGCGTGGACGCACTCGTGGAAGCCTTCCCACAGGCACGCGTGTGCATCCACGAACTCGATGCGGATGCGGTGGGCGACCCCCGCGCCAACGGTGCGGCCAACTGGGGCTTCTCCGCCCGTGCCTCGCACATACACGAGCGTCTCGTGCATGGCGACGTGATCGAGCTGGGTTCCCTGCGTTTTCGCGTCCTGCACACGCCCGGGCATTCAGCCGGCAGCTGCTGCTTCTACGAGCAGGAACAGGACCTGCTCTTCGCGGGTGACACACTCTTCGCCGGCGGATCGTGGGGGCGCACCGACCTGCCCTCCGGCAGCTGGCGTCAATTGGAGCACAGCATGCGTGACGTGCTCTCGCAACTGCCCGACCAGGTGGCTGTCCACCCCGGTCATGGGCCCAGCAGCACTATCGGGGCCGAGCGTCGCTTGAACCC
>JAFRFV010000063.1 GCA_017434185.1 Coriobacteriales bacterium | reverse complement strand
TCGCGGTACGCGGTACCGGCCTCGATGTAATAGGATCCTTCCTGCGTGATATCCTGAGGCAGCACCTCGGGATCGATCTGCTCGAGTTGCTCGCCCTCGAGCTTGGTCATGTTGGGGCTAAGGTCGATCTGCCAGAACGAGATCATGGCCACCAGGAAGCCGCACGCCAGAACGAGCATGCAGTCCGCCAGATTCACGATGTACGCGGATGGATTCACATCCTCCCCTATGTTGCGATTGCCGCGGAAGCGGCTGCTTCGGAAGTTGCGGGCCATGTCTAGTCCTCCTTCGGCTTCCGTTCCTTGGGGGTCTTCTTGGACTTGCCGCGCTTATCCCCTTCCTTGAATTCCTTCAGAGGATCCCCGGTATAGTTGACGGGCAGCTCGACGCCCTCGTTGCGGGCTTGGGCAGCCTTGTCCACGACACAGCCCATGACGGATTCGAGCGTCTCGATGTACTGGTCGTACCAGCCGGAGCGGATCTTCGAGACGATGAGAGCCAGGATGGCGCACACCAAACCGCAGACTGTCGCATCGAAGGCGAGCAGCAGCGAGTGGGACAGCAGGACGACGTTGTTCTGACCCAAGGCGACGATACCGGGTCCCAGAGGGATCAGGGTTCCCATGAGGCCAAGGAGAGGGGCGATCTTGGAGATGGTGTCCGTCCAAGCCAGACGGTTCTTGTAATGCTTCTCCGCCGCACCTATCTCCATCTGCGCGAGAGCGAAGAGTGACTCCTCGGGCAGACCCATATTGCGTGAAACGGTGATGAGGGCGCCCTTCTGGAAACGCAGGAGCTTGCTCTCCGCCACCACATCGGTAACGTCCTGATAGCTCGCATCATTGATATCGTTGACGATCGCAGAGCGGTTCTGCTTGAAGTGACGGCGCTCCGTGAAGTACTCGACGATCACCTGACCCACGAAGAATGCGCTCACCAGGATGAGCAGGATGATGCAGACCATAGTGGGCGAGAGAAGGCCCTGGGCGATGTCATGCAGGATGTCGGGAAGATATGAATCGTTGTAGAAATCCATGACGTGCTACTCCTTGCTCGTTCCGTAGGGTGGATAGCTGTTTCCCAAGATCTCCCTGGCCTGTTCATCGGTGATATCGATCCAGTACAGGAGGCTGTAGAACTTCTTGGTCTCCTCGACCATGTCGACGTCGTAGAGCTGTGGATAGAGCATGTTCGCCACCCACTGGACGCCCAGGAAGCGGTTCACCCCCGGTGGGCGGTCGCACCATGCGAAGGGAACATTGGGCATGGTGTAGACACGACCGGTCTGGACAGCGCGGATGTCGCTCCAATCGGGATTCGTGCGGATGATCTCGTCGGCGCCACCACGGATACCGTCATCCCAAGCGACGATGACCTCGGGATTCCACTTGATGACGGACTCGAGCGAGACGTTGGTCATGCCATAGCCGGTGCCGGCAAGAGGGACGGCGGCTGCGACATTGCGCGCTTTCGCGACCTCGAAGGTGAGTGCATGTTGTGAGATGTTGGGCTCCGTTGCCAGACCGAAGGGGCCTTCGGCGTAATAGAGCGAGATACGTTGTTCGTCGGTCACGGGGGCGAGCGCGGATACGACATCGTTGTACACCGTCTCGCAATAATTGGCGATGCGTTCCGCGCGCTCCGTCTGGCCCATGATGTCCCCTACGAAACGGTAGGCGTTCATGACGTTGGTGAAGGAGCCGTCCACGAAGACCACGGGGATGCCGGTCGCCTCCTGCAGCGCCTCGCCATCGCTGATGTTCGCTGCGGTCAAGGGAACCCCGCTTATGGAGAACACGAGTTGGATGTCCTCGCGCATGAGCATCTCGCGATCGATCTCGCCGCCGGAACCGATGGATCCCATGTACAGGAGCTTGTCGGTATCGGGGGGAAGGAATTCAAGCTCCTGCTTGGTGAACTGGAGCGCGGTGCCGCCTTGTAGCTCCGGAGCGAGCGAGAAGACATAGATCTGTGCGAGCGGACTGGTGAAGTAGATCCGCTCGAGAGCCTTGACCGTGGGGATCTGAACGGTTCGCCCAGCGTGGTCGGTGACGGGGCGGAGGTCGCGGAAGATACGAGCACCCACCTCGCTGCGGCAGCCCGCGAGTGCGCTGAGGCCACCCAAGGGAAGCGCTACGGTGAGTGCAGCCAATCCCCCGAATTTGATGAAAGCACGACGGGATAAGCCCTGCTCAGCTTCTGCCTTCGATTCCAGCGTATCATCCATGCTTATGCACATCCCATGCTCATATAAACTCTATCTATATTGGAGACTATAGTTTTAATAGAACATTCTCTGTGAAAGATATAATACCAGAATGCTTGCAGGATGCACCCCCTGATTTGGGAGCGGCGCATGATAAACGCAGCTGGGGCCCCGCAATGCGAGGCCCCAGCGTTGGAACGGGAGAATCGTTCTTTCGATGTTAGCTGACGGTGATGAGCTTCTCGGAGCTGGTCACCTGATTCCCATCTGCATCCTGGACATCGATCCACACGCGGTAAGTGCCCGCATGGGAGGGAGTGAAGCGGCCCTCGGTCTCGGTGGTCATCTCACCATCGTTCTCGAGCTTGGTGGAACCCCACTCGTCCCAGCCGGTCTCGCCGGCAGCCCAAGCGAAGCTGTAGGTGAAGCCGGTGGTGTCTCCATCGATATCAGCGGAGTAGATGACTTCCTCACCAACGGTGGCGGTATCAGGAGCATCCACACCCAAAAGCGTCCATGGGAGCGGAGCCTTGGTCACGATGACGGGGATCATCTCGGAGGTGACGGTGTTGCCCTTGCCATCGTCCACATCGATCCAGACGTAGTAGGTGCCTTCCTTGGTGGGCGTGAAGCTGCCGCTCTCGTCGGTGGTCATCTCACCATCGTTCTCGAGCTTGGTGGAGCTCCAGTTGTCGCCCCACTGGCCCTCCCAGCTCCAAGCGTAGCTGTACTTGAGGCCGGTCTTGTCGCCATCGATCTTGGCGGAGTAGGTCACTTCATCGCCGATGGTGGCGGAGTCAGCGACCTCGACGCCGGTGAGCGTCCAGGCGGCGGGGGCCTTGGTCACGGTGACGGGGATCATCTCGGAGGTCTGGACCTTCTCACCATCGGTGGCGTCAACCCAGACGTAGTAGGTGCCTTCCTTGGCGGCCTGGAAGGAATCGGAGGTTTCGGTGGTGTAATCGCCGGTGCGGAGCCTCGTGGAGCTCCAATCATCGCCCCAGTTGCCTTCCCAACTCCAAGCGTAGTTGAACTGCAGGATGCTGGCATCGGCACCGGAGACCTTGGCGGAGAAGGTCACCTCGTCACCAATGACAGCGGATTCAGCGACCTCGACACCATCCAGACTCCACTCAGCGGAGGAGACGAGGACGGAGAACCTCGAGCTCGTGACGGTCTTGCCTTCAGGATCGATCACGTCGATCCACAGGTAGTACGTACCGGCCTTCTTGGGGGTGAAGGTATCGGAGGGATCAGCGGTGTAATCGCCGGTGCGGAGCCTCGTGGAGCTCCAGTCATCACCCCAGTTGCCTTCCCAGCTCCAAGCATAGTTGTACTTGAGCTCGGAAGTAGGACCGGTCACATCAGCGCTGAAGGTGATGGGATGACCCACGGTGCCGGTGCTGGGAGCGAGGACACCAAGGAGATCCCAAGGCTCAATAGCGGGCTTGATGATCTTGATGGTGGTCACACCGTTGGGCCAGCGCTTGCCACCGAAGGCGAAGTCGGCGCTCCAGGAGGAGATACCGCTCATGAAGTCGGTGTTGCCCTCGAGGGAGGCGATGGCGGCGACGGCGTCGTCCTGGGAGGCCGAAGCCATGCCATCGGCCGTGACCTGACCCTTGTTCATGGCCAGGATGGGCGGGATGGAGACGGCGTCGGACTCATCGAGGGAGCCCTTGGCGGTGTTGGGGAAGTACTTGCCGGCCTTGTAGTCGGCCCAGGTCATGCGGGCACCCTCGAAGCC
>JAFRFV010000062.1 GCA_017434185.1 Coriobacteriales bacterium | reverse complement strand
CAGCTACGTGCGCGCTGAGAAGGCCCTGCTCATGGAGCTGCTGGATCTGGACGAGGCCACCGCGGATCGCGTGCAGGCCTACGCCGCCAAGGCCGCCAAGAGCGACACCGACCGCGCCACCTACCAGGCCATGGAGGCCTTCATCCACAACCTGAACACCATGCACTCCCGCGCCGGTGCTCAGACTCCGTTCAGCTCCATCAACTACGGCATGGACACCTCCGCCGAAGGCCGCATGGTCATCAAGAACCTCCTGCTGGCCACCGAGGCGGGTCTGGGTCATGGCGAGACCCCCATCTTCCCCATCCAGATCTTCCGTGTGAAGGAAGGCGTCAACTTCAACCCCGGCGAGCCCAACTACGACCTCTTCCGTCTGGCCTGTGAGTGCTCCGCCAAGCGCCTCTTCCCCAACTTCAGCTTCCTGGATGCCCCCTTCAACGCCGCCTACTACAAGGGCACCAGTGAGACCGAGGTCTCCTACATGGGCTGCCGCACCCGCGTCATCGGCAACGTGTACGATCCCAGCCGCTGCATCAGCCCCGGCCGCGGCAACCTGAGCTTCACCTCCATCAACCTGCCCCGTCTGGCCATCAAGTCCAAGGGTGACATCGACCTGTTCTTCGAGCTGCTCGATCACATGCTCGACCTGTGCGTGGCCCAGCTCAAGGAGCGCCTCGAGATCCAGAGCCGCAAGAAGGTCTACAACGCTCCCTTCCTCATGGGCCAGGGCGTGTGGATCGATTCCGACAAGCTCAAGTACGACGACGAGGTACGCGAAGTCCTCAAGCACGGTACCCTGAGCGTTGGCTTCATCGGCCTTGCCGAGACCCTCAAGGTCCTCACCGGGCAGCATCATGGCGAGAGCGAGCAGGCGCGCAACCTGGGTCTGGAGATCGTGGGTTACATGCGTAACTATCTGGATAAGATCTCCCAGCAGGAGCACCTCAACTTCACGCTCCTGGCCACCCCGGCCGAGGGCCTGTCCGGTCGTTTCGTGCGCATGGACCGCGCCCGCTACGGCGTGATCGAGGGTGTCACCGATCGTGATTACTACACCAACAGCTTCCATGTGCCGGTGTACTATCCCATCAGCGCCTTCGACAAGATCAGCATCGAGGCTCCGTACCACGCTCTCACCAACGCCGGCCACATCTCCTACATCGAGCTGGATGGCGATCCCTCCAAGAACGTGGATGCCTTCGAGAAGGTCATCCGCCACATGAAGTAGAGCGGCATCGGCTACGCTTCCATCAACCACCCGGTGGACCGCGACCCCGTGTGCGGCTACAACGGCATCATCGGAGACCGCTGCCCCAAGTGCGGCCGTGAAGAAGGCGACGTTCCCTTCGAGCGCATCCGCCGCATCACCGGTTATCTGGTTGGTACGCTGGACCGCTTCAACGATGCCAAGCGCGCCGAGGAAGCCGACCGCGTCAAGCACTCCCTGGTCCGCTAAGCAGGGGATAAGCGCATATCGACCGTACGACTGGAGCACCCGCGAGGGTGCTCCAGCTGCCATGAGGAGGAGACGAACATGGAAGAAATGATCCTGAGGGTGGCGGGTGCCGCCAACGACTCAATCGTGGATGGCCCGGGCATCCGCCTGGCCATCTTCACGCAGGGTTGCCCGCGCAAGTGCCCGGGCTGCCACAACCCCGAGACCCACGATCCCGCGGGTGGTTACGACATGCCCGTCTCCACCATCATCCGCCACATCGACGAGAACGGCCTGCTCGACGGCATCACGCTCTCCGGCGGTGACCCCTTCATGCAACCCCTGCCCCTCATCCCCATCTGCGACTACTGCCACGAGAAGGGCCTGAACGTGTGGGCCTATTCCGGCTACACCTACGAGCAGCTGATCGAGGGCGCCGCGGGCCCGGATGCCACGGAGCTACTGCGCCACTGCGACGTGCTGGTGGACGGCCCCTTCGTGCTGGCTCTGCGCTCCCTCGAGCTCGATTGGCGCGGTTCGAGCAACCAGCGCATCATCGACGTGCCCGCTTCCTTGGCTGCGGGCGAGGTGGTACCATGGAAGGACCCCAAGCACTTCGACTGGGATTAGTGTGCTGACCACCTGTAAGAGGAGGCTCCCATGGCGCTCAAGCTCTACGACGAACTCGACGATGACGATCTGTCCGCACCTGCCGCCGTGGCCATCGTGGGGCGCAGCGGATCGGGCAAGACCACGCTCATCGAGAAGCTCATAGCCTCTCTCGACGCGGAGGGTTACGTGGTGGGCAGCATCAAGCACCACAGCCACAAGGATTTCGAGATCGACCACGAGGGCAAGGATGCTTGGCGCCATCGTAAGGCTGGCAGTCGTCATGTCATGATCGCGTCGCCCAACCAGCTGGTCTCCATCCAGGCCCTCGACCAGGAGATGGACTACCCCCAGATCGTCGCACAGATGAACGACGTGGACATCGTGATCGCGGAGGGCTACCGCCACGCGGGCCTGCCCGTGATCGCCATCTTCCGCGCTGCCAACGATCACAAACGCAAGCCGATCGAGTTCAAACCCGCGGACTACGTGGATGGCGAGCTTGATTCTCGCATCAGAATCATCCCCCTTGAAGACCCCGAGCAATGCGCTATACTAGACCTTCGCGACACGGTCGCCGTGGTAGGCGACGTGCAGCCCGTCCTGGACGAGGCCGCCGCCGCAGGCTTGCCGTGTTTCGACCTGGATGATGTCGATGGAGTGGTCGACTTCATCAAGGACCGTTTCCTCTAGAGTCGACAGGTAGGCAAGGAGCTTCCCGTACATGAGCGAGCACAACAGCTTCGAGGAGCGCCGCGCGGGTTTCCAGGGCAGGATAGACGATCTCACGGTCGTCATCCAAGCCGGCGGGGAGTCCAAACGCATGGGGCGTTCCAAGGCGACCGTCCCCTTCCTGGGCGAGCCCATGATCTGGCGTTTGGTGCGGCGCTTATCCCCTGTGGCCGGTGAGATGGTCATCACCACCAACGAGCCCCAGAACCTCTCGTTCCTCGCTGATGAGTACGGCCGTCCCGACATCGTGCTCGCTCCGGATCTGATCGACCGCCGCGGCGCCCTGACCGGCGTCTACACCGCGCTCAAGACCGCGACCAAGCCCTATGTGGCCATCGTCGCCTGCGACATGATCTTCGCGAGCCCCTATCTCATCGCCAGTGAGTACGACATCGCCACGAGCGAGGGTGTTGACGCGGTGGTACCGCGCTTATCCCATGGATACGAGCCCTTCCATGCATTGTATGACAGGGATAAGTGCCTGGCTTTCGTGAACGAGGCGCTTGCCGCGGGTGATTCACGCGCCCAAGGATGGTTCGAGAAGGCCAACCTGCACCTCATGACGGCGGCCGAAGTGCTGCGCGCCGACCCGCGCGGTGGCTGTTTCATCAACGTGAACACCCCCGGCGAGCTCGCCGCCATGGAGGAACGCATCCGTCGCGAGGGCATGAGTTACGCGCAGGAGGACTGGGACTAGCCCCAGAGGCCGCGGAACGGCCCTCTGAACGGTCATTTCCCACTGGTTTCGTATTCGAATCCAAAACTTACGATATAACGTAAAGCCAGAAAACCCATTGACGCGAAACCCGCGCAACACTAGTATTATACGGGGATAGAAAAGCGGAGGGCGGTGGCGCTCATTGAGCGTCTACGCCTGTTTTTGTACCAAGTATCATCAGGAGGTTTCAAGTGGAATTCGATCTTGAAGACGTCGAGCTTGACGATTATGAGGAGTTCGAGGACGACGAACCCGAAGAGGACGAGGAAGAAGAAGTCCAACAGGTAGGTTACGTCGAAGAGCCCGAGGAAGAGAAGGAAGTCTGGCGTCCTCACCGCACTCCCAACTGGACCGATGAGGAGAAGATCGAGATCCTCGTCTCCAAGATGCCTGGCCGCAAGAAGGTCCTCCTTCAGACCATCGAGTTCATGCGTGAGCCCAGGACCAGCAGCGAATGCGATAAGGCCATCGATGGCTTCCAGCACGATAACTACTCCGTGTACTCCGCGGTGACCCTGCGTCGTCTGCTGGAGGAGAACGGTGCCATCAAGTACATCGCCCCTCAGGAGCGCGAGCAGAACAAGCCCGCCATCGATGAGGACGGCAACATGATCGTCACCAAGGCCCCCGAGGGCAAGTGGGTGGCGACCGAGGCCGGTATCAACTATCTCGAGAGCGTCGACCGCTACCAGGAACTGGCCGACCTGCTCGAAATGGACGCCGAATACATCGAGATCTACAAGCGCATCCTCCGCTTCTGCGCCGAGGAGCCGCGCGACAAGACCGAGATCGACGATCTCGTTGACGACGACCCGCTTCTCCAGAAGCCCAGGCGTTACTCTGGTTACTTCGTGGCGAGGCTCGAGAAGTGCGATGCGATGGAATGGAAGGGGGACTGGATCACCACTGAAGTCGGTAAGTCGATCTTGTAACATGTTCTGTTAGCTGGCGAAACCCAGGGATTCGTCAGTGAACGGAGTAGGAGGGGACGTGTGAGAGTCACCAGTGGCGGGTAACACGTACGTATCCGTGAGTGGTGACTTGATGTTCGAGCGGGAACGCAACCTGGGTTCACCGCGGAATAACACAGGAAGCGCGAACGCGAAGTTTAGGAAATGAGGAAACGTGGCTACAGAACAGGAAATTACGCTTGAATCAATCGTCGCGAACCGTATCGCAACCTACGGTTTCCTGGCGCGTCTCTACAGGAAGGAGATCGACCAGTCCCTTCTCGACGAGATGTGCAAGATGAAGTACCCGACCAACACGGGTAACGCTGATGTCGACGAGGGGTACAGGCTGATCTGCACCTATCTCTGTGGCATCTGGGAGCGTACTCTCGAGGAACTCGCAGTGGACTTCACCAAGGTCTTCCTTGGCAGTGGTATGAATGCATACTCCGCTGCGTATCCTTTCGAGTCCGTTCACACATCCGCACGTCGTCTGCTCATGCAGGACGCGCGTGACGAGGTTCTGGCCGTGTACCGTGCTGCAGGTCTGGCCAAGAGCGACAACTGGAAGGAAGGCGAGGATCACATCGCCCTCGAGCTCGAGTTCATGCAGGTGCTGTGCACCCGTGCTCTCGATGCCCTCAATGCCGGCGATGAGGACAAGGCTGTTGACCTCTTCATGCAACAGTACAACTTCCTCCAGGATCATCTTCTGAATTGGACGCCCATGTTGGTTGGCGAGATGGAGAAGTTCGCCAAGACCGATATGTATCGCGGCCTCGGTAAGCTCACCATCGGCTTCCTCAAGACCGATCGTGAGTTCCTCGAGGATATCCTTGAAGAAGAGTTGGCAGCACTTCAAGAAGGATCCAGCGACGACGACGAGGATTAGTCGTTAGCTGGCGTACCGGGGGGATATGGTCCAGTATCTGGACCTAGCGGTGGTACGACGCAAAAGAAAGCGTGTGAACATGAGTGAAGAATTGAAAGAGACTTCGGGTTTGATGTCCCGTCGCTCGTTCATCGTCGGAGGCGCGGGTCTCGCCGCTCTGCTTGGCATCGGTGGTATCGCCAAGTATGCTGGCGTCTCCTCTCTCCTCCGTCCGCCGGGCGGTCAGGACGAGAAGCGTTTCATCGCACTGTGTCTGCGTTGCCAGAAGTGCCGTGAGGTCTGCCCCAACGGCTGCATCATGCCGTCCAAGACCGAAGACGGTTTCGTCAACGCTCGTACTCCCAAGATGAACTTCAAGCTGGGTTGGTGCGACTTCTGCGCTGAGGCCTACAAGGGCGTTCCCCAGTGCGTGAAGGTCTGCCCCAGCCAGGCTCTGAAGCTCCCTGATGGCGCGACCGCCACTTCCATCAAGATCGGCGTCGCCGTCATCGACAAGGACAGCTGCCTGGGTTGGCTGCTCAAGGGCTGCCGCACCTGCGTGGACAACTGCCCCTACGATGCTCTCACCCTGGATGAGAACAATCGTCCCGTCGTCGTTGAGAACAAGTGCAACGGCTGCGGTCTTTGCGAATACGTGTGCGTGTCCCTCAAGAACGCTTCGATCACCGGTCGAAGCAAGGACCGCGCCATCATCATCAAGCCGCTCAACTAGCAAGGGAGGGAGATAAGATATGAAGAACATGAAAGCTCAGAATCTCCGCACCCTCTCCGTGCTCGTTATCGGTGCGATCATCATCATCGGCTTCATCACCAAGATCGGTATTGGTAACCTGTCAGCCGTTGGTATCAAGAACCTGTCCCTCATCTGCCCGCTGGGTGCTGTCGAGACGGCTATCGCCGCCAGGCTGCTCATCCCTCGGGCTATCATCCCGTTCCTGATCGGCGTTATCCTGATCATCATCTTCGGCCGCTTCTTCTGCAGCTGGGTTTGCCCCATGCCGCTGCTCCAGCGCTGGTTCCCTGGCCTCCAGGCCAAGGAGAAGGCTGCCAAGGATGCTGCCGATGCTGAGCACATCGAGGCCGTCAAGGTCGACGATGCCGCCGTCACCGCCGCTCAGGCCACCGTGGAGGAAGGCGCCAAGAAGGCCAACTCCTTCACTCTGGATTCCGGCACCTGGGTGCTGGTTGGTGCCCTGGCCTCCACCGCCATCTTCGGTTTCCCGGTATTCTGCCTGGTTTGCCCGGTTGGCCTGACCTTCGCCTCCATCCTTGCATTCATGCGTCTGTTCCAGTTCGGTGAGACCACGATCTCCGTCCTGCTGTTCCCGGCCATCCTGCTGGCTGAAGTCCTCTTGCTCCGCAAGTGGTGCCAGAAGATCTGCCCGCTGGGCGCCCTGATCAGCATCATCGCTGGCCTCAACAAGTTCTTCCGTCCCACCATCGACGACAGCAAGTGCATCGCCGCTTCCAAGGGCATCAACTGCCAGATCTGCCACAGGGCTTGCCCGCAGGGTATCGATCCTGCTCGTCCTGCCACCTCTGAGGTTGGTCTGAACAACTGCACCAAGTGCCGCGAGTGCGCGGACGCTTGCCCGTACGGCGCCATCAGCTTCCCCTTCATGGCCGAGAAGAAGGCCGAGGTTGCTGCTCCCGCCGCCGAGTACTGGGTTCGGTATAGGTCTGAACTAGGTTTTGTCTGCGGTGCTGGCTCTGACCGGGCCAGCCCCGCGAATCAAAAGGGGAAACAGTATTGGGACCGCGGATCGGGACGCCGCAGACGGCTGATCCGCTGGAGAAGTAAGTGAAGGAGTAACATGCCCAAGCTAGCCACAGTCGTTGACGTTCTGGGAAAACTTGATAACGTCAACATCGCAACGCACCCCGAGCGCTGCGCCGCGGTCAGGAACCGTAATTCCAAGTGTACTAAGTGCGCCGATGCCTGTACCACAGGTGCGATCTCCATCACAGATGGTGAACTTAGTATCACTCCCGATCTCTGCATCGGCTGTGGTACCTGCGCAACTGTTTGCCCCACCTCCGCGCTGGAAGCACTCAAGCCCAACGATGCGGAACTCGCTCAGCGTGGTATCAAGGCCAGCAAGGCCACCGAAGGCCACCCCGTCTTCGCCTGCAGCAAGGTTCTCAAGAAGCAGAAGTACGATAAGGGCAAGGTCTGCGAGGTCGTCTGCCTGGGTCGTGTGGAGGAGGTCCTGCTGACCGGTCTGGCCAGCGTTGGCGCCCACACCATCACGCTCGTTGGCTGCGAGGATTGCGAGGCGTGCGAGTATCACAAGGGCTATGAGACCGCCTGCGTCGTGCGTGATTCCTCGAACGACCTGATCAGGGCTTGGGGCGGCGAGTCCACCGTCGAGATCGTGCATGCGCTGCCCGAGTTCGTCCTCGAGATCGATGAGGATTCCGAGGCCGTCGACGGTATCTCCCGTCGTGACATGTTCACGCAGCTCAAGCAGGAGGCCAAGGCCCAGGTGGGCGAGGTCGTGAGCAGCAAGATCGGTGAGGAGCTGGGCGAGGAGGAAGAGCCCGCCAAGTTCATGAAGGTCACCAAGGATGGTACGCTGCCACACTTCATCCCCAGCCGTCGTGAACGTCTGCTGGACAACCTCGATCGTTTGGGTGACCCCCAGGTCGACACCATCAAGACCCGCCTCTGGGGTGCCATCGTCATCGACGAGACCCGTTGCCAGAGCTGCCAGATGTGCGCCGTCTTCTGCCCCACCGGTGCTATCAGCAAGTACGAGGACAAGAAGACCAAGACCTTCGGCGTCGAGCATCGTCCCGCCGACTGCGTGCAGTGCCACCTGTGCCAGGACATCTGCCACTGGGGTGCCCTGCATGTGGATGACACCGTGAGCACCGACATCCTGCTGTCCGGCGATGTGGAGCGCTACGAGATGGCTCCGCGCAAGGTGCAGGTCAACAAGCCCGACTCCATCTACCGCAGCATGTACCAGCTGCTGGGTGGCGGCCAGATCTACGAGCGCTAGTCGCGGGAGCGCGGCGCGAGCTGCGCGAACGAAGCGCTTATCACAGAGAATGAGAGGGGAGGCCTCCGGGAAACCGGGGGCCTCCTTTTGGTGCCGCAGAACACAGGCGCGTTGGGCCCACCAAACCGGAAATCCGGTTTGGTAGGCCACCCAAACTGGAAAAACGGCATGAATCGTCTTTTGTCATGGGATAAGAACTTGCGAACCCGCCATTCACCCGGGTTTCCGGTTTGGTAGGCCACCCAAACCGGATTTCCGGTTTGGTAGTGCATTCGGTGGCGCATCCGGAGCGCAGGAATGACACGTGAGACAGTGCCTCTTCAAAGATAACAGGTGTTATCAAGTTAGCCACGGCTAAAAACAGCGCGCTGGGCGACTGTCTGAAGGCGCACTCCCCCAGCTGTGCTTTAATCAGTTAGACATGACTAACAATTAGCATGCGGACGGTGGCTGTGAACACGAAGGGTTTCGATATCCAAGCTGCGCTGCTGGAGACGGGGAGGCGGGAATTCCTGGCTCACGGCTTCGAGGGTGCGTCGCTGCGTGTGATCTGCCGCAAGGTGGGGGTGACCACGGGTGCCTTCTATTCCTATTTCGAAAGGAAAGAGAACCTGTTCGCCGCGTTGGTCGAACCCACGCTCGAACGCTTCCGCATGTTCTCCAGTGATCTACTGCAGCACGCTGCCCTGGACATGGAATCTGGCGGGGAGAAGGAGCTCGAGGTTGTCGCGTTCCTCTGTGAGCAGCGTGATGCCTTCAAGCTGCTGTTCGATTGCTCGGCGGGAACGCGATTCGCGGGTTTCAAGCGACGCTGGGTCGAGCAGGTTCTCATGGATTCCTACCAGAACAGCTTGGAGCAGCGTGTCCAGGGTACCGTCGATCCCGCGTTGGTCAGGTTGCTCGTGAAGATGAAGTTGGCCCAATACAACGAGTTCATCTATGGGGATTACAGCGCTGATCAGGCCAGGGACCTTACAAGCAAGCTCATGCTGTATTCGGATTCCGGCTTCCCGGCGTTGGTCGGGGCACTGAAAGATAACGGAACCGAGTAACGTTATATTTGGAGCCCACGGAGAGATTCGATTGACCGACGCTGCCTCCCCGCGCTACTGTTGAGAGAAGGTAATCCGGCGTTTTCGCAGGTCAGAACAGGTGTTATCTTTGAAATGGGCGTCTGTGCGGAAGCGACCGAAAGGATTGAGGATCAGATCCAAGGAGGTTTTCAAGATGTCTTTTCCCTGGGGACGTGTTGCGTTGTTCGTTGGCGGTGCACTCTTTGGTAGCGCCGGTTTCTCCATCCTGGGCAGCAAGGATGCCAAGAAGGTCTATACGCATGTGACCGCTGCCGCTCTGCGCGGCCGTGACGCGGTCATGGAGCGTGCCGCTGTGCTCCGCGAGAACTGCGAGGATCTCGTTGCGGATGCGCAGGACATAAACGAGGAGCGTTACGAGGCCGAGAAGGCCCAGGAGATCGAGTGGGCCAAGTCCATTCTCGCCGCGCACGAAGAGGAGTGCTGCTGCGAGGAAGCCGCTCCCGAGCCCGAACCCGAGCCCGCGCCCGCACCCAAGAAGGCCGCTGCCAAGAAGGCTCCCAAGAAGGCCGCTGCAGCTGAGTAGCAGCGCTTATCTGGAACAACGGAATACAGCGCCGATCGATCACGAGGTCCTGGATCATCATGAACTACGTCATCCTGCATGAATCAGCCCACCGGATCCGCATCCATGTGGGTACGAGCCGCATGTCCCTGGAGCACGCCGACCTGCTGGACTATTATCTCAAGGCCCAGCCCTGTGTCGCGGACTGCAAGGTGTTCGAGCGGACGGGTGATGCCTCCATCAAGCTGCAGCGCACGACTGGCAGCAGGGAGCGGCTCCTGGCGGCGATGGATGCGTTCTCGTATGCTGACGAGGAGACCAAGGCGCTCGTACCCGAGGATACCGGCCGTGCGCTCAACCGTCACTTCGAGACCAAACTCACGACCAAGGTGCTCATGCGTCTCATGCGCAAGCTGTTCCTGCCCCGCCCGCTGCGTACCATCCGTTGCATGATCAAGAGCCTGCGCTTCATAGGCGCGGGCTTGGGCTGCCTGCGTCGCGGCAAACTGGAGGTGCCGGTGCTCGACGCGACCGCCATCACGGCATCCATGCTGCGCGGTGACTTCGCGACGGCGTCATCCGTCATGTTCCTGCTCGAGGTGGGCGAGATCCTGGAGGAGTGGACCCATCGCAAGAGCGTGGGCGACCTGGCGCGTTCGATGGCTCTGCAGGTGGATAAGGTCTGGGTGCGTGGCGAGCATGAGGACATCCTGATGGACGTGCGCCACGTGCAGAAGGGCGATCTCATAGTGGTGCGCACTTCCAACGTGATCCCGCTGGATGGCATCGTGGTGAGTGGCGAGGCATCCATCAACCAGGCTTCGATGACCGGCGAGTCCGTGCCGGTGCACCGCAGCGAAGGCGGCTACGTATACGCCGGAACCGTGGTGGAGGAAGGCGAACTGGTAGTCGAGGTGAGCAAGACCACCGGAAGCGGCAAGTACGATCAGATCGTGCGCATGATCGAGGAGTCCGAGAAGCTCAAGTCCAACACCGAGGCCCGCGCCTTCCATCTGGCCGACCGGCTCGTGCCCTACTCGCTGCTGGGTGCGGCGATCACGCTCCTGCTCACCCGTAACGTGATGCGTGCCATGTCGTTCCTGATGGTCGACTTCAGTTGCGCGCTCAAGCTGTCCATGCCCCTCTCGGTGCTATCCGCGATCCGTGAGGCTTCCGGCTATGGTATCTCCGTCAAGGGCGGTAAGTTCCTGGAGGCGGTCGCCGCGGCCGATACCATCGTATTGGATAAGACCGGCACGCTCACGCACGCCAGGCCCACCGTTGCGAAGGTCGTGACCTTTGGTGACATCGACGAGACGGAGGCGCTGCGCATCGCCGCCTGCCTTGAAGAGCACTATCCGCATTCCATAGCCAACGCCGTCGTGGCGGAGGCCAACAAGCGTGGCATCGAGCACGACGAGATGCACTCCGCCGTCAAGTACGTGGTGGCGCATGGCATCGCGAGCGAGATCGACGGGAGGAAGGCGATCATCGGCAGTTATCACTTCGTCTTCGAGGACGAAGCCTGCAAGGTGCCTGCGGGTGAAGAGCACAAGCTGGACGAGCTGCCGCCGGAGTACTCACATCTGTATCTTGCCATAGGCGGTGAACTCGTGGCCGTGATCTGCATCTTCGATCCGCTGCGCAAGGAGGCGACACAGGTCATCGATGCCCTGCATGAGCTGGGCATCAAGCGTGTGGTCATGATGACCGGCGACAACGAGCGTACCGCCGCCGCTATCGCCAGGGCCATGAGTATCGACGAGTACCACTCCGAAGTACTGCCCGAGGACAAGGCGGCCTTCGTGAAGGCTGAGCATGATGCTGGCCGCAAGGTGATCATGGTGGGCGATGGCGTGAACGACACACCCGCGCTTTCCGAGGCCGATGCGGGCATCGCCATCAGCGATGGAGCCGCGATCGCGCGTGAGGTTGCCGATATCACCATCAATGCGGACAGTCTGTTCCCGCTGGTGTACCTGCGCCGCATCGCCACCGCGCTCATGCGTCGCATCGACGGCAACTACCGCTTCATCATCGGCTTCAACGCCATGCTCATCGCGCTGGGTGTGGCCAACGTGCTGCCGCCCGCGTCCGGTGCGCTGCTGCACAACGGCTCCACCATCCTCGCGGGTCTCAAGAGCATGACGCCGCTGCTGGAGAAGGAGAATCCGCGCCGGAGTTGAGTCCCATTTCATGGACTTTAAGACCGGGGTAAGATTTCGAACAGATTCGCTTCAATCGAATCGTGATTCCTTTCAGAGAAAAATAAGACCCCATCTCTACACTTGCTCTTGGATGGGCCCCATCGGGGGGCCCTGGGAGCGAGGCAGGAGAGATGAGGAGCAGAACACGCATGATAGTGGGCATCGCATGCGGCCTGTTGGCCGCGTGCTGCATGCTCTTGTACGCAGGACAGGTGCGCGCCAGCGAACGATCCGCCAGGGAAGCGGCACTCGACCGCTATGGATCCGAGCAGGTGGAGGTCTACGTCGCACAGCATGACATAGCGTTCGGTCAGGTGATAAGCGCGGACGACGTGGCACCCCGGCTCTGGCTGGCGGATCTGCTGCCCGCGGATTGTGCCACCGATGCGCGATCCGTCGTGGGTATGACCGCGACATCGACGATCCTGGCGAACGAGCCCATCCCCCTGCAACGTGTTGGTACATCGGGAAGTTTGGACGTGCCCGCTGGACTCTGCGCCGTGTCCGTGCCCACGCAGGACACGCTCGCGGTGGGCGGTGCGGTGGATAAGGGCTCCCTGGTGGATGTCTATGCCAGCGGGAACGACGGCGTCGTTCTGCTGGGCCAGCGCATCCTGGTGCTGGAGACCAGCAGCAGTGCCGCGGGGTCGAGCCGGAGCGGGTCGCTGTCCTGGATCACGCTCGCGGTGACCCAGGAGTCGGTCGAAGAGCTGCTCAATGCTTCCAGAGCGGGCAAACTCTACATCACGCTACCCGGTCAGGAAGTCCCCGTTGCGGCCGCTTCCGATACGATGGATGGGGTTGCCGCTCCCGAGGCGGGTGAGCGGCATGACTGAGCCCATGTTCTGCGGTGATGCAGCGCTTATCTCCACAGGTATGAGCATTGCCCAGGACATGGGCCTGGATGCACGCGCCTTCTGCACCGGCGCCCAATGCCGTGTCGCCGTTGCACAGTCGCCCGAAGCGCTCGTGTTCGTGGGTTCCAAACTGCGCGATGTCGATCCGTTGAACCTTGTGGCGGCGTTGCGCAAGGACGTGGGTCCAAGCTGTCGCATAGTGCTCTTCCAGGAACAGGAGATAGGCGGCTCGCTTTCGAGCAGGGGCATCGCCGCGGGTGCGGACGCGCTTGCCACCGATGGCGAGCGGGAGGAGACGATCAGGCGCCAGCTCACGTCCTTGCTCCCTGCTCCATCCCGCCCAGCAGGCAGGGAGGATGCGGGCGATCCCTTGGGCAGGAGCGGCGAGTTGCTGCTCGAGTCGGAACTCGACGCGCTCATAGAGGCGGCTCCGCCGCGGCGTCCAGCGCGAGCCGTGACGCGGATCGCAGCGAAGCAGGGGTTCGTGATCTGCTTCGCCAGTGGCCGTGGAGGGCAGGGGAAGAGCACGCTCGCGCTGCTCACGGCGATGGCGCTCGCCAGCGATGGGAGCAAGAAGGTGGCGCTGCTCGACCTCGATCTGCAGTTTGGGGAGCAGGCATTCCTTCTGGGGCAGCAGGAACCACCACGTCTGGATGCCCTGGCTGCTCGCCTGGAGCAGGGAGCTGATATCGGTCAGATCCTGCCCGGATTCCTCGTTGCCGCCCAGCAGGAGATCGAGTTCATGGCGGCGCCCTGCACGCCCGAGGCTGGTGATCGCGTGCTGCCCTACTGTGCCGCCATCATCCAGGAGCTCAAGCGCCGCTTCGACTTCGTGGTGGTGGACACGGGTGGATTCTGGACGGAGGCCCATGCGGACGCCTTGCAGATGGCGGACATCTGCCTGCTGCTCTGCCAGCAGACAGCATCATCTCTTCATGCCTGCAAACGGGCGCTTGCCCTCTGCAGCCGTCTGCACATACCACGTGTGAAGCTCGCGTGTGTCATCAACCGCTATGTGAACAAGGGGAGTCTGCTCAAGGACGACATCCGTTTCGCATTGGATGGACTCAGCTGCTATGCGGTGTCACAGGGAGACGGCGAAGTGGAGGATCTGCTGAGCAGTGGCTGTGCCCACGAGCTCTTCGCGCTGCGTAATCCCTGTGCGGAATCCATCCTGCGCATGCTGGATGACCTGCTTGGCAGGGCCGGACTATCGTGCCAACTCGCAGCGAGACGGCGCCTCGTCCCTGAGGCGAGCATGCTCCCCTGGTTGCCCAAACGCCTCAAGAGGAAGGGAGGTGAGTAACCGTGGCGTTGAGCGACCGCATCGCACCCCATGTGGATGTGCCGACGGCGCCCAGGGATCATCGTGCCCGCCTGCGCGAACAGCTCCAGGAACCGCTGAGCAACGAAGCGCTCTCCCGCATGCTGCAGGAGGATCCCCAGCGTGCGCGCCGGGAACTGCAGGCCACTTTGGAGATGTTGCTGCGCGGGGCGGACTACCGTTCCCTCACACAGGATGCCAGGCAGGCGTTGCAAGCGGAGCTCGTGGACCTGATGCTGGGCTTCGGTCCCATCCAGCCGCTGCTGGACGATCCCAGTATCACCGAGGTCATGGTGAACGCGTGGGACAAGGTCTTCATCGAGCGTGATGGGAAGCTGGAGAGAAGCCCCGTCTGCTTCGATGATGAGGCGCAGGTGCGCATGATCATCGACCGCATCGTGGCTCCTCTGGGCAGGCGGGTGGACGAGCAGAGCCCCATGGCGAGTGCCCGCCTGCCCCAGGGGCATCGTGTGAACGTGGTCATCCCACCCATCTCCCTTGCAGGGCCGATACTCACCATCCGCAAGTTCAAGGAGCGCATCTATCGTCTGGATGAGCTGGTCGCGATGGACAGCATGCCCGAACCGGTGGCACAGCTGCTGGTCTGGGCCGTGAAGGCGCGCAAGAACATAGCCGTTTCCGGTGGCACCGGAGGCGGCAAGACCACACTGCTCAACGCCCTGTCCTGCGAGATCCCCAGCGATGAACGCATCATCACCATCGAGGACTCGGCCGAGCTTCGCTTCCAGACGCATCCCCATGTGGTGCGTATGGAGGCGCGCCCCGCGAATGCGGAAGGTCTGGGCGAGGTGAGCATCAGGGACCTTGTGGTGAATGCGCTGCGCATGCGGCCGGACCGCATCATCGTGGGCGAATGCCGTGGTGCCGAAGCACTCGACATGCTGCAGGCCATGAACACGGGGCATGATGGTTCGATGACCACGTTGCATGCCAACTCACCGCTGGAAGTGGTCGCCCGTCTGGTGATGATGGCACGCTACGCCATGGATCTGCCGGTGCAGGTCATCCAGGAGCAGGTGCATTCGGCACTGGACCTGGTGGTACAGCAGGACCGTTCGGGTGACGGCAAACGGCGTATCACCGCACTCGCCTCATGCGTCCGTGATCAGCAGCAGGGCGCGAGGGTGCTGCCATTCATACAGCGCGATCGGCGCAGTGGCATCTACAGCTATCTGGAGGTGCCCGCTTGGATCGAGGACCTTCCCTCCATGGGCATCGCCACACGGCAGGAGGTGGACGCATGGAAGCAGCTGTTCTGATCAGCTGGGGTGTACTGGCGTTGGCGACTGCGTTGACGGCGCTCTCCGGCTCACTGCTGCTTCCCGGCGCTGCCGAGAGACTGTGCCGCCGTGGTCCCCTGCCCCGAGGGGCATGGAGAAATAACGGCGTATTCCGTCTGCCCAATGCGCGGAAGTTGTAGCGTGAGCAGCGCGAACTCGTCAGACAGCAGTTGCCCCTGGCGTTGCGCACCATCTCCTTCGCGCTGGAGGTGGGCTACGGCTTGCCCCAAGCCTTCCAGCAGGGGGCGGCGGCGGTGCGTGAACCGCTGAGGAGCGAACTGATGCGTCTGGTCTGGGATTTCGAGTCGGGCACGAGTCTGGAGGACGGTCTGCGCTCACTGGGTGCGCGTCTGCGGATTCCGGAGCTGCGGCTGGTCACCGTCGCCTTCGCCGTGCAGCATCGCAGCGGCGGCAGCATGAAGAGCATCCTCGATGCCTGTTGCGACAGCATGCGCGCACAGTTCCAACTACAACGCGACCTGCAGGTCCAGACCGCGCAAGCGCGTCTTTCCGCGAAGATCGTGACCCTGTTGCCCCTGGGACTCTTCCTTGCGATCGCGGTCCTATCACCGGCATACATGGCGCCCTTCCTTGGTTCGCCCATGGGGGTGGTGTTGCTCATCGTCGCCCTGCTACTCGATCTGGCGGGAGTGCTGGTGGTGCGCAGGATCCTCGACCTCGACCAGGAGGCGGTCTAGATGAGCGCCCTGTATCTGCTGCTCGCATTGGGTTTGGCGGGCTTGATGGGCTTCAACTTGAGCCAGGCGGCGCTGCAGCACGTGCGGCGCAGGAGGAGTGGAGAAGGACGGCGTGATGCGAGTGCAGGTATGGCGCTGCTGCTGCGTTGCGCAGCGCTGCTTCAGGAGTTCGAGCGGCGGCTGGACGATGGCCGCTTGGGCAAGCGACTCGAGCCTGTGTATGCGGCTCTGCTGCGTTTCGCGAGCAGGCTCGTTTCAGCGGGGAATCGCTTCGATCCGCGACTCGTTGCGGGTATCGGAGTGTGTGATGGTCTGACGCCGGAGCGACTCCCCGCGATACGCCTGTTCTTCGTTATCTGCGGCATGGTGCTGGCTGTGCTGCTGGGTGCGGTCTCGGGAAGTGCCGGCTTTTGCGTGGTGCTCCTGTTCGCGGGCGCCGCCGTGGGCTGGAAGCTACCCATATGGTTGTTGCAGGACGAACGGAGACGAAGGCGCGAGAGCTGTACGAGGGAGATGCCGGAGATGCTCGACATACTCGCACTCTGCATCGGTGCCGGAATGAGTTTCGACGCGGCCCTCGAGGCGTATTGGAGCCACTACGACTCGCCCTTATCACAGGAATGCCGTGCATGCCACCTGGATTACTTCCAGGGTGGCATGAGCAGGGAGAAGGCGCTCGAAGGTCTGGCACAGAGGGTGGGAACGGATGGGATGGAGCGCTTCACGGTACTCGCCGCCCAAGCGCTCCGCTTCGGTAGCGCTATGGAACGTATGCTCAAGGACCTTGCGACGGAGCTGCGTGAGACAAGACGCAAGGACGTGCAGGAGAAGGTGGGCAAGGCACCGGTGAGGATGCTGCTGCCCATGGGACTGCTGATACTGCCCGCCATGCTCATCCTGATGCTGGGGCCGGCGGTGCTCAATGTGTTGGGAGGCATCTCATGAGATTCGGAACTTGGAAAGGAAGGAAGAAGGAAGATGAAGGCAGGAGAGTACATCAAGCTGCGCTGGAAGGCCATGAAGGGAAGGCTGGAAGCATGGGGGCGCTTGGCTTGCGACGAGAGCGGTCAGGGCACCACGGAGTACGCCATCCTGGTGGGCGTGCTGGTGGTGATGGCGGTGATCGCCGTGAGCGCGTTCTCGGGCAAGTTGCAGGCACTGTGGGATGGTATCTCGCAGAGTATCAACGCCCTGTGATCGCGGCTGCACTGCTGGCCCTGCTGCTGTTCTGGGTGACTCCGGCTGTCATGCGAACACACGCTGCGGAAAGCGCCATCGACGAGGGGCTCTCGGGGTGGGGGTCTTCGCTAGAGATGGGGGCGGAATCGCCAGGAGGCGCAGGGGTGGGGGTCTTCGCGGAACGGTCCTCTAGCGAAGACCCCCATCCCGAGAGCCTCGCTGTCGACTGTCCACTGCAGGTGCAGGGCAGACTGGAAGGTACCCAGGAGAATGCGTTGGGATGGTCGTGGACGTTCCGCAGCGAAGTGGAGGTGAACACGCTGGTGCCCGACCTGCTCGTGCAGATGGAACAGGGCGGCTGGGAACTGGATACCTGGCTCGCACTCGACGTGTCCGGGAATGCGTGGGGCTGCGTGGCCAAGCGATTGGAAGAAGGGGAGGTGCTCATGATGTACGTGGCGCCCTCGGTGCTGGGCGAGAGCGGTGACTCACTCGTGACGGTCATGCTCATGCAGGCCTCAGCGGTGGAGGAGGAATCGTGGTGAAGCGCTTCCCGAAGGACGAGTCAGGACAGGGCACCCTGGAATACGCCATCGTGACCAGCATCTTCATCGCCATGTTCGTGGCGCTGTCCCAGCTGGGCCACTTGGCGGCGGACGGAGAGCTCGTGGACCACGCCAACGATTCGGCTTCGCATCAGGTCCAAGCGACTTCAAGCGCTCTGGGCGATGCGATCCTGTATTAGGGGGTGGGCGATGCATCTGCGTAGTGTCCCCGCTGATGAGAGTGGGCAATCCACGGTTGAAGCAGCCGTGTTCCTGCCTGTGTTCCTCGTGTTGATCATGCTGCTCTGCCAGCCCGCCATCCTGCTGTACGACCGGGTGGTGATGGAGAACGCGGCTGCGGAGGGATGCCGCTTGCTCGCAACCCGCAGCACGGCGGCGGATGGCGGCTATGCCGCCCAGAAATACGAAGGATACGTGCTGCGGCGTCTGGGCAGCATCCCTCCCATCGACGCATTCCACGTGCATGGGGATGCCTGCAGTTACGAGATCGTGCTCGAGGGGAATGAGAACAGCGGCCAGGTGAGCGTGAGGATCAGCAACAAGCTGCGCCCTCTGCCCCTGTTGGGTTTCATCCCCAGGGCGTTGGGCGCTTGCGATCAAGACGGGCTCATCACCTTGGAGGTCGAGGTGAGCATGCCCAGCCAGCCTGGATGGGTGGAAGGGTCACCCAACGAATGGAGGAAGGTATGGAAGTGATGGATGAGGTATGGGCGAAGGTGCCGTGTGCGACAGCGGGAACGGCGGGCACGCGACACCATGCACGTCGGCCCTTCTACGCCGATGACGGTGGCTACACCACGATCGGCATGTTGCTCGCACTGATGCTCACGGTGGCACTTCTCTTCGCGGCCGCCAATGTGTACTGGCTCGACTCGAACAGCGCCGACATCCAGTTCGCTGCCGACGCCGGCGCCCTGGCGGCCCAGAACGTGGTGGGGGAGTACATGATCGCCGCTCGTCTGGCGGATGCCGTGGCCTTCTCGATGGGGGTGACGGGGCTCACACTGTATGCGGCGAGTGCGGTCCTGGCCTGCATCCCGCCCACGCAGGCGGTCGCGGCCGACCTGTTGGAGGCCGGGCAGAAGGTGATGCACGCGCAGCGCGAGTTCGCCAAGACGGCATCGGAGTCACTCGACGAGCTCCAAACGGTACTGCCCTATCTGTGCGTGCTCGCGTCCTCCACGACCATCAGCGCCAACGGGAACGCATCCACGGTGCATGCGCAGTACCTTGGCTTGGCTATCCCCCTGCCATTGAAGGGGAAGGCGGTCGAATACCATGATGCCAGTGACGAGGACTTCCATGGAACGGTGCAGGCGAACAACGAGAAAGCGAAGGAGGGCTCTGAGGAAGCCGAACGAGCACAGCGGGACATGGATGCGGCGCTGCTGGAAGCCTGGCGCGCCGACTGCGGTGACCCGTCGCATAACATGTACGAGCGCAGTGGGAAGCTGGCAGGTCTGAGCGGCAGCGTCAATCCCTATTATTCCAGCGTCGAGACCTGGAGCTTCTCGGTCGCAGCGCGCAGGGCGGTCTCCTACTACCAGGAGCGCTTCGACAGGGAGCGTCTGCAGGCGGGGAATGATGAGGAGCTGTCCCGCCAGATGGCGCGGCGTGTGTTCTACGAACATGCGGTGACCCTCTGTCTGGGCTTCTACACCCGCACACATGATGACGGCAGTCAGACGGTGCACTTCGAACCGCTTCCCCAGACCCTGGCTGACTTCAAGTCAAGCCCGCTCTACACGCAGAAGCGCTATCCCCTGAGCGTGGATGCGAGCGGTGCGATCACCCTCCATTGCAGCAGTCTCTGTTCGGGCTGTGGCGACGTGGTGGGCTACGGAGCTCTGCGGGACATCGACCAGGGGATGGCTTCGCGCTGTCCCAAGTGCCGCTTCGATTTGAATACACTCGAGCAGGTGGTGCATATGACCAGTCGCGTCGACACGGGTTTCGAATACCACTATGCGCGTCTGGTCAGGGCGGCGGATGAATACAGTGCGGCATCCAAGCGTAAGGCGAAGGCGGAGCTGGCCACCAAGAAGGCGACCCGGGATAGCATCGACACCTACCTCGAGGCGCTCAAGAGCTTCACCATGCGCCGATACGACCCGCTGCCGCCCGGGCGTTACGGCTGCGTCTGCGTGGTGATCGATCCACGATCGCACAGCGCGCCGGTCAATCTGGGCCTCTTCACGGGGCAGGAGGCACGGATGGACGCACGTATCGCGATCTCGGCGGCGATGCTCGCTCCTGACGCGGCTGAATCCGGCGACAACGTGATCGCATCCCTCTTCGCGGGCATCCACAACGACGGGCGGAGCTGGGGCTCCAAGGTCCTGGGGGATGTCATGGACCTTTGGGGCGATCTGTTGCTCGCCTACTCGCACGGCAGTGATGCTTTGATGAACGGCATTTGCACGCTCCTGGATCACTTCCCCTCCATAGGCACGTTCAACTTGTCCAAGTGGGCACGCAAGACCCTCGAGCAGGGCATCGAGTTGTTGGGTTTGCAGCCGGTCAAGATGGAGTCCCTCAAACCGGTGCTCGTCAACAGCGCGCGGGTGCTCGAGAAGGATGACAGCGAGCTTGCGCAGGGCGTCATCCGCCTCAAGACCTACTACAGCACCCTACCCGGGAGCGGGAGTGGTGATCTGGTCGAGGTATTGGCAAGTGGTCTGGGCTCGTATCTGCGCGCGGAGGCGGACAAAGCTCTCGAGGCATCCTATACCGTGGGCAGGGTCCAGCTGCTGGGACAGACGATCTTCGAATTCAAGCTGAGTCTGCCCGACTTCTTCGTCCAAGAGGGCAAGCAGGCTTTCGAACACCTGGAACGCGAGCTCCAAGGGCTGGTACGCAGGGAGGGGGCGGGCAGCAGATGGGAGTGATGCGTGATGAGAGCGGCCAGATGTCGGTCGAGCTGGCGGTGCTCATGCCCGTCGCCCTGGCTCTGCTGGTGATCGTGGTCGATCTGATGGTGTTCATCGGGGACTGCGCACGCTTCGACCGTGTGTCCGCCGAGATGGTGCGCATCAACGTCGCGTCGCCGTCCTCCGATGCCTATGGTCGCGATGCGAGCTCCTCCATCCAGCAGGGGATAAGCGCCGCGATGGGCGACCCCGATCGCCTTGACATCCAGGTGAGCTACCAGGGCAAGCTCTACAGTGGCACGGAGGAGGGGAGTCTGATCTCGATGCTCCCCCAGCCCCAATGCTATCGCTGCAGCATGACCTATCACCCATGGCCTTTCAACGTGGGCTTCGCGGGTTTCGCGCCGCTTTCCATCCAGCACCATCGCGACTTCGTGATGGACAGCTACAGGCCGGGGATCCTCATATGAGTGCCCAGATGAAGCGGCTTGGCCGCGCGCTGCTCATCATGGTCTCGATGCTGTTTCTGGCCGTGGGTATAACCCGGGCGGAAAGCGCGCTGTGGGAGTCGCAGGAGCAGGAGCCGGATCTTCCCAGCTTGCAGGCCCTGCAAGCGCAGGAATCCCGAGTCCTGCCCGATGACCTGCGGAGTCATCTCTTCGACATGGAGGATTTCCAGCTGCTGGCCGTGAGTCCTCAAGATCGCATCCTGGGTCTCTCCTGCCATCAGTCGTGTGATTTCGCCTGCATGGAGGTCGATCAGGGTCTGCTGCGTGCGGGATGGCAGCGCCTGCCCCAGGAAACGGAAGGTCTGCTCGCCTACACGCATAAGCCCCTGAGCTTGCAGGGAGATTGGGATGGCTGCAGCTATCTGTTGGTGATGGTCTTCGAGAATGCGGACGGTTGCAGCTTGGTACTGCAACTGGAGTAAGGAGGATCGTCTATGAGGATGCATATCGCCTGCGGCTTCTGGGCACGTTTGAAGGGACTCACGGGATGCACGCTGTGGCCGGATGAGGTTCTGGTGCTCATCCCCTGCAGGGCCATCCACACCTTCACCATGAGGGAACCCATCGACGTGGCCTTCGTGGATCAGGATGGTTGGGTGATCGAAGCCCTGCAGGGGCTCCCGCCCGGCAGGCACAGGAGCTGTCGGGGTGCCGTGGCGACCTTGGAGCGCTTATCCCATGGAGGGGGAGAAGCGTGGTTCGAGGCGGGGGAGAGGATCGACTTGGGAAGGAGGACATCATGAAGGCATGTCCGCGATGTGGCGCATTCACCTTCGACGATATGGAGGTGTGCTTCGGCTGCATGTATCACTTCAAGGAGGACGACCGCACGGGCACGCAGCTGCACGTGCGTGTGCAGGAGGAGGGTCATGAACACAGGCTGTACCGGCTGCCTATGTCCTTCCCCCTGAGCATCGGCAGGGGTCTGGGCAATGACATCCATCTCGATTCCGCGCGGGTGTCGCGCAGCCACGCCTGTATCACTCTGCTCGATGACGGCCGCGTGCAGCTGGATGACCTGTGCAGCAGGAACGGAATCCGCAAGGATGGCGCGCGTCTTCCCGCGCGCAGCATCCTGCACGTGGGTGACAGCTTCCAGATCGGCGACGCCACCTT
>JAFRFV010000061.1 GCA_017434185.1 Coriobacteriales bacterium | reverse complement strand
TACGCCGGGTCGAGCGTGATGGCCCGGACGAGGTTCGGGCTCGCGGAGGTCGCGTTCATCTGGATGGGGACGACCTGCGGTGGTGGGTGCTGGTACTTAGCCATGCAGCGATCTGTAGCACTGTCGTGGTGCTACGCAGGCGGGTCAGGCGTTGATCGGCGCTGACGGTGAGCCGAAGATGTCGCGGTGGAGATCCGCGACTACAACGGCAGCGGGCAGATGCGGGTCCTGAGCATCGTGGCGCCGGGCATGTACGGCGAGATGACCAAGCCCTATCTGCTGGATTGGATAGACGGGCAGGGTCTGGACTTCCCCATCCTGCTGGATGAGGGTGGCAACGTGACGGAGCAGTTCGGGGTCTACGCCTATCCGTCTTCGTTCCTCTTCAACGCGGAGAGCGTCCAGGTGCGCAACTGGGTGGGCACGCCCGACGAGACGCGCCTGCGTGAAGCGATCGCCAAGCAGGTGGCGGATGACGGTGGAGACGTGAGCAGCTTACCTGCCGCAGCGGGTACGGGTACGGCGGCAAAGACGACGGGCACGGAAGGGGGCTCCATGTACCTGGGTGAGACCAAGGAGATCTACTTCGCGGGAGGTTGCTTCTGGGGCGTCGAGGACTACTTCGCCCTCATGCCCGGCGTGGTGGATGTGACCTGCGGTTATGCGCAGGGCCACGTCGAGAACCCAACGTACGAGCAGGTCTGCAGCCACACGACCGGACATGCGGAGACCGTCCACGTGACCTACTATCCAAGCATCATCAGCCTCACGACGTTGTGCAAGCAGTTCTTCATGATCATCGATCCCCTGAGCGTGAACAAGCAGGGCAATGACGTGAGCGATCAGTATCGCACGGGCATCTACTACGTCGACGAAGCCGACCTACCCGTCATCCAAGCGGTCTTCGAGAGCGAACAGGGCAAGTACGAGCATCCCATCGTGACGGAACTCGAACCCCTGCGCTGCTATTACCTTGCGGAGGACTACCATCAGGACTACCTGGTCAAGAACCCCGATGGCTACTGCCACGTCAACTTCGCCACACTGAGTGAGGTACGGACGGAACAGCAGCTCGCCATGGAGGCCGCCGGTTCACTCGATCCCGGCCGCTACGTGAAACCGAGCGACTCGCAGTTGCGCGAGTCGCTCACAGACGAGCAGTACCGTGTAACCCAGCGCGGCTACACCGAGGAAGCATTCGTGAATGATTACTGGGACTTCTTCGAGCCGGGTCTGTACGTTGGCATCGTCACCGGCGAGCCCCTGTTCTCGAGTTCGGATAAGTTCCGCAGCAAATGCGGTTGGCCCAGTTTCTGCAAACCCATCTCGGAGGATGTACTGGTGGAGCGCCTGGACCTACAGCTGGCCTCACCACGCACGGAGGTACGCAGCCGCGTGGGCGATAGCCACTTGGGGCACGTGTTCACGGATGGCCCAGCGGAGCTGGGTGGCCTGCGTTATTGCATCGACAGCGCCGCGCTCGAGTTCATCCCCTACGATTCGATGGAAGCGCGGGGATACGCCGACCTGATGCCGCTGTGCGAAGCCGCGAGCGCGGACTAATCCCCTACTCCGCGCTGCGCTCGTTGCAGAAGTAGAAGCAGGTGAGCAGGCCGGGGCCGCAGTGCGCGCCGATCACGACGCCCAGGCTGGTGATGCTGATATCACCCATCTGCGGGAAGGCGGCCTTGACCTCATCGCGGATGTAAGCCGCGTCATCGAAGCAATCGGCATGCAGGATGTGCATCTTCCCGCCGCTGCAATCGTCCATCTTGCCCAGGTCGTGAAGGATGCCATCGCGGATGCTCTTGAGCGCCGCCTTGCGTCCGCGCGCCTTCTTGACCACGTCCAGCGTTCCCTCATCGGGCACATAGAGC
>JAFRFV010000060.1 GCA_017434185.1 Coriobacteriales bacterium | reverse complement strand
GTGCTTGTAGTAGGTTTCGGTGTCCTCGCCCTTGATGGCATGCACGTCGATGTCGTATTCGGCAACGAGCGCGGCGGCGGTGTCGTCCTGGGTGGACAGCGGATTGTTGGCGCACAGGAGCACGTCGGCGCCGCCGGCGGCCAGGGTGCGCACCAGGTTGGCGGTCTCGGTGGTCACGTGCAGGCAGGCGCTGATGCGCAGGCCCGCCAGGGGCTTCTCGGCCTCGAAGCGCTTGCGGATGGCCCGCAGCACGGGCATGTCACGCTCCGCCCACTCGATACGTGCCTTTCCTGCATCAGCCAGCGTGATATCCGCGATATCGTAGTTCATCCTCGTTCCTCTCATGTGTATTCGGGGACGTGTTTCCTTCCACATTTGTGTAGAAAGGGACAGGTCTCCGCGCTTATCCCCATCCCTCCCCACGCTCCATCACAGCCGCTCGACGATACCGCGCCCAACGCCCGTGAGACGCTCGACCTGCTTGTTGGTCGCGCCCATGGACTTGAGCTCGCGGATCACACGATCACGATCCTCGCGGGGAAGGAGCCTGATGTCCGCGACATTGTACTCCTTCAGCAGTCGCTTCAGACACAGAAGCAGGTCCGCATCGGCGGGACGGATAGCGGGAAGATGCAATTCGGGGAGTCCGTCATCCGCCCCGTCCCTATGGAGAGCGAGGAAATCCCGCCTGCTCCCCAACAGTTCGAGTACGTAGCGCTTATCGCACAAGCCCTGATCCTGAGCGAGGAACTCGTGGAAACTGCTCCAACGATACTGGCCGCATGACCTGCATAGACCATCCTTCACTGGGTTCATGTGGATGTAGCGCAAGACAGCCTGCAAGTACGCGTCCGAATCCACCGGCTGGCTGAAGAAGCGATTCTGGAACAGGAAACCCACGTGCTCATGTCGCTTGTTGAAATACTGTGCGTAACCCGTGCCCAATCGCTGCATCATCGACGAGAGGCCCGCGAAAGACACCTTGATCAGAAGATGGACATGATTGTCCATGAGGCACCATGCCAATAGCGTCGCCTCGTATTCCTCGAGCAGCTGTTTCAAACGAAGGAGATAAGCCCTTCTGTCCACGGAATCCTCGAAGATGACCTGTCGTCCAGCCCCACGCTCGATGACGTGGTAGATGTCACTTTCCCCCTGCTGTCTTGCCTTCCTTGGCATCGTTCCTCCTCCACCGATGCGATTGCGCGCACCCTAGCACGGATGGAGCGAATCGTCCTGCTCAGGATGGGAGTCGACACCAAGCTGTAACAATGTTTGTGATCCGTTTCAGAAACCGCTCAGAACTAGATTAGATTCTTTCAGATTCAGATAAGAAATGACGGGAACAGGCGATAAGACCTGTCCCTTTTCCACATCGTTGCGGTGGAGTAGACGTGTCCCTTTCTACACAAATGTGGAAGGAAACACGTCCCCTTTCCACATTAGAGGGGACGACGGGAGAAGTACTCCTGCTTGGTGATGGAGTAGCTGTCGATGTCCTGCATGATGCCGTCGGGAGTGGCCTCGACGCCGCGCATCACGCCCTCGTACACGAAGCCGCACTTCTCGATCACGCGACGGCTGCGCGAGTTGAACGGGTAGTGGCAGCAGGTCACGAGCGAGAGCCGCAGGTCCTCGAAGCCGTAGCGGATGACCTCCGTGGCGGCCTCGGTCATGTAGCCCTTGCCCCACCACTGACGCCCCAGTGCGTAGCCCAGCATCATGCAATCGGGGTTGGAGCGTTTGCTATCGGGAATGAGCCCCACGCTCCCCATGAGCACACCTGACTCCCTCTCAACCACGCCGAAGACATGCGGGCTCGAGAACACCGTTTGGATGTACGCCAGGCTGTCGTCCACACTGCGATGAGGCGCCCAACCGGCATCGGGGCCCACCTCGGGGTTGCGTGCGTAATCGTAGAGCGCCTGCGCGTCCTGCGGCGTCATGGGGCGCAGTAACAGACGCTCGGTCTCCAGGTTGGGAGCCTGTGACGCCTCACTGGCGAGCAGCGCCTGCGGGTTGCAATCCATGAAACGGCCTTCCGACACCACGCGGATGCCCGCCTCGCGGAAGGCGCGTGTCGCGATGCCGGCGCCGGGCACCATGGCCGCCGTGAAGCTGCCGTCATGGATGTACTCGCTGCCACAGCTGGGACTCCCGCCCTTGAAGATGGCGAGCTTGCATCCCGCCTCCTGCGCGATACGCAGAGCCTCCTTCGCGCCGCGGTCGAAAGCCTCGGTCACGTCGCGACCGTCCCTGCTCAGCACGCGGGGATACCGCAGTGTGGAATCGACCTCGCTCGGTTCGCGTGGGATTGAAAGCCCGCCCAGGACCTCCGGGCACACAGGCACGAGCTCATGCCCCTGCTGCGCCAGGTCGATCACGGCCTGACAGGGCCTGGATGCCCCGTCGTAACGGCAGTTCTCCCCCAAAAGGCATGCACTGACGGCGATCTTCATATGATTCTAACCCTCCATGGAGCGGATAAGCGCATCGGCGTACGCCTGGGTGCCAACAGCCCCCTCGACGCTGCCCGTCTGGATGCGGCGGATGTCGTAGGTGACCTGCTCCCCGCGGCCCAGCACGTCGCGCACGGCGGCCAGGATGCGGGCGGCGGCGTCCATCTCGCCCAGATGCTGCAGCATCATGCAGGCGCTCAGGATGATCGCTGTGGGATTGGCGTCGTCCTTGCCCGCATGCAGCGGTGCACTGCCATGCACGGCCTCGAACACGGCGCAGCCATCGCCGATGTTGGCGCCGGGGGCGATGCCCAAGCCACCCACGAGGCCGGCGCACAGATCACTCACGATGTCACCGTAGAGGTTGGGCAGCACGAGCACATCGAAGTTGCCCGGGTTCTGCACGAGCCCCATGCAACAGGCGTCCACGATGCGGTCCTCGAAGGCGACACGCCCCTCGTACTGTGCTGCGACATCACGCGCCACCCGCAGGAACAGGCCATCGGAATGTTTCATGATATTGGCCTTGTGCACCGCGGTCACCTTGCCGCGCCCCTGCTTGACGGCATAGTCGAATGCATAGCGCACGATGCGCTCGGATCCGCTGATGCTGATGGGCTTGATGCTGATGCCGGAATCGGGCTTGATCACGCCCGCGCCACTCGCGCCCACGAAATCGATGAGCCGCGCGGCCTGCTCGCTCCCCTGTTCGAACTCGATGCCCGCGTAGAGGTCCTCGGTGTTCTCGCGCACGATCACCAGGTCGACGTCGCTGTAGCGCGCGCCGGTGCCCGGCAGACTGAAAGCGGGGCGCAGATTGACATACAGGTCGAGCGCCTTGCGCAGCGCCACGTTCACGCTGCGGAAGCCGGTGCCCACCGGTGTGGTGACAGGACCCTTGATGGCGACGCCGTTCTTCGCGACCGCCTCGATGGTGGACTGCGGCAGCGGCGTGCCATACTCGTCCATCAGGTGCGCGCCCGCGGGAGCGGTCTCCCACTCGATGTCGACACCCGTGGCTTCGACCACGCGGCACATTGCCTGGCAAATCTCCGGACCGATACCATCGCCCGGTATCAGAGTCACGATATGCTTCATCTCGATTCCTTTCATGGGATAAGCGCCTCAGACGGAGACCTGTCCCTTTCTACACAAATGTGGAAGGAAACACGTCCCCTCTCCACCAGCGAGCGCCCCCACCCCCGTGGGCGCCGCTCAAAGCGTTACAGCGCGAAGCCGCCGTTCTTGCGGATGTGGGGCGCCAGGCCTCCGTCGGCCAACAGCTTGGCCATGACCGGGGGCAGCGGCGGGAAGGGGATGTCGATCCCCTTGGTCTCATCGTGCACCAGACCAGCCTCCAGATCGACGGTGAGCACGTCGCCCTCGTCGATGAGACTGGTGTCACATTCGACCACAGGAAGGCCGGTATTTATCGCATTGCGGTAGAAAATGCGCGCGAAACTCTTGGCCAGAACCGCCTTGGTGTTGCTGTGGATGAGCACCAGCGGCGCCTGCTCGCGCGACGACCCCATACCGAAGTTGCTGCCCGCCACCAGGAAGCCACCCTGCGGTGAGACGCGCTCGAAGTAGTTGGGATCGAGCTCCTCCATGGCGTGATGGGCCATCTCGACCATGTCGTTGCTCTTGAACTTGTACTTGCCGCTGATGATGTAGTCGGTGTTGATGTCATCTCCGAAGACGAAGGCCTTCGCGGTCATCGTGTCGCCCATGATATCCTCCCCTCCCCTACTGCTCGCACAGATACTTCCTGGGATCCGCGATGGCGCCTTCCAGCACGCTCGCGGCCACCGTGGCGGGACTCGCCAGGTAGATGAAGGCATTGCTGTTGCCCATACGACCCTTGAAGTTGCGGTTCGCCGTGCTTATCACATTCTCACCATTGCTGGGCACACCGTTGTGCGTACCCACGCAGGGGCCGCATCCGGGCGTGACCACGCAGGCGCCGGCCTTGACGAAGGTCTGGATGTAGCCCGCCTCCATGGCGGCCAGGAAGATGTCCTTGCTCGCGGGCGCCACCACCAAGCGGCAGCCCGGCGCGATGTGCCTGCCCTCCAGGATGCCAGCCGCGATGGCGAAGTCCTCCAAGCGGCCATTGGTGCAGGTGCCGATGTAGCCCTGCGCGATGGGCGTGCCGGCCACCTCGTCGATCGTGGCACCGTTGCCCACGGCATGGGGCTTGGCCACACGCGGAGTGAGCTGCGTGACGTCGATCACGATCTCCTGTGCGTAGACCGCATCCTGGTCGGGGCAGACGGGAGCGGGTACGCGACCGCCATCGTGGGCGGCGAACCAATCCAGCGTCTTCTGGTCGCAGCACATGAGGCCCGCCTTGGCACCCACCTCGATGGCCATATTGGAGATGGTCATGCGCGCGTCCACGGACAGGCTCTCGATGGTGTCGCCGTGGAACTCGAGCGCCTTGTAGGTGGCACCATCCACGCCAATGCGCGCCGCGAGCGCCAGGATCATGTCCTTGGCGTACACGCCGGCGGGCAGCTTGCCCGTATAGACCACCTTGATGGTCTCGGGCACCCTGAACCACAGCTTGCCGGTCACCATCGCGGCGGCGCCATCACTGGAACCCACGCCGGTGGAGAACACGTTGAGCGCGCCATAGGTGCAGGTATGGGAGTCGCAACCCACCACCAGGTCACCGGCGGTGATGCGACCGGACTCCGGAACCAGCTGGTGGCAGACGCCGCAACCCCAATCGTAGATCCTGACACCCGTGCGTTTGCCGAACTCGCGCATCTTGGCATGGATGGCGCTCACACCCTCGAGCGGCGAGGGGCAGGAGTGGTCCATGACCATGGCCACCTTGCTGGGATCGAAGACGCCCGTGGCACCCATGTTCGCGATGGCGTCGATGGCCAGCGCGCTCGTGCCGTCCTGGCTCATGGCGAAGTCGATGTTGGCGATCACGATGTCGCCGGCGTGGGCATCCACACCGGAATGTGCGGAGAAGATCTTCTCGGCTATGGTCTTGCCGGCCATGTCGGGCACCTGCCTTCCTTCTCAGTCGTTGGCTTGGGACACCAGGATGTCGCGCTCCTGGGCGATTGACTTGTATGCGGGGCGGATGATGCGCTTGCCACTCACCAGCTCCTCGAAACGATGCGCGGCCCAACCGGTGATGCGCGAGATGGCGAAGAGCGGCGTGAGCAGGTCATCGGGGATGCCCAGCATGTGGTAGACGAAGCCGCTGTACATATCGATGTTGGCGCAGATCTGCTTGGCGTCACCCTTGTAGCGGGCGATCACCTGGGGCGCGATGCGCTCCACACGCTCGAGCAGGTCGAGCTCGGCTTCGGCCTCCGTGCCGGCGGCCAGCTGGCGCGCGTACTTCTTGCAAATCACCGCGCGCGGGTCGGAGAGCGTGTAGACCGCGTGCCCCATGCCGTACACGAGACCACTGCGATCGTAGGCCTCCTTGCGCAGGACCTTATCCAGGTAATCGGCGATGGCGCCCTCGTCGCACCAGTTGGCCACGTTGGACTTCAAGTCGCTTTGCAGACCCAGCACCTTCAGGTTGGCGCCACCATGCTTGCTGCCCTTGAGCGAACCGATCGCGGCCGCGTACGTGGAGTACGGATCCGTACCGGCGCTGGTGAGCACACGAGTGGTGAAGGTGGAGTTGTTACCGCCACCGTGCTCGGCATGCAGCATGAGCATGGTGTCGAGCATGCACGCCTCCTCGTGGGTGAACTCACGGTTGGGACGCAGATTGGATAGGAAGGTCTCGGCGGTGCTGTAACCGGGCACCGGCGGATGGATGATCATGCTCTCGTTCTTGAACGAGGCGATGCGCGCGTAGTGCGCCAGCACGGCGATGCGGGGCAGGCGCGCCAGCAGGTCGATCGCGCAGTCGAGCTCGTGTTCCTCGCTCACGGCTTCGGGGTCGCGATCGTAGGTGTAGAGCACGGCGACGGCATGCATGAGCATGTTCATCAGGTTGTCGCTGGGATAGCGCATGAGCACGTCGTAGGTGAAGCCATTTGGCAGGTCGCGCTTGCGGTCGATGAGCTCCTGGAACTGGCGGGTCTGCTCCTGGTTGGGCAGCTCGCCGGCCAGCAGCAGGAAGGCGACATCCTCGAAACCCCAGCGGTCGTGCGTGCGGGCGTAATCCACCAGCTGCTCGACATCGTAGCCGCGGAACGTGAGCTTACCGGGAGCGGGGCGCTTATCACCTTCGTCGATGATGTAACCATGCACGTTGCTGATCTGGGTGATGCCCGCCAGCACGCCGGTGCCATCGGCGTTGCGCAGGCCGCGCTTGACGGGGTAACGGTCATACAGAGCGGGATCGAAGGAGTTGTTGCGTTTGAACTGCTCCTTGAAGGAATCCTGGATGCTCATGCTCATGTTCTGTTCGTTTCCTTTCGATCTTCTGGGGGATAAGCCCCTCACATCGTTCGTCCCAAGACCCCGGAACTCATTCGTTGGGGTTCTCACCAGCCCGGATGCTGTCCATCATGGCCTCGAAGTCATCCCAGTACAGCCGCTGGTACGAGATGCCGTTCTCGTATGAACTGTAGACGGGCGCCACGCACGAGATGATGTTGTCCGGGTCCATACCCCTCATATGCATGGCGAGCTCGATGATCTCCTGTACCGACATGTCCGTGCTCACGAAGCTGCAGCAGGTGGTGATGACATCGGGCATCTGGGTGACCGGCAGCTCGAGGATCTTCTCCGCCACGGCGGCCACCAGAGCGCGCTGGTTGTCGGCGCGCTGCAGGTCACCACGAGCATACTGCAAACGGCAGCGCGCGAAGATGAGCGCCTGCTCACCGTTGATGGTCTGCACGCCGGAAGGCACCCAGACGTTGTCGACCATGGTGTTGGGCGGCACGTCCACAGTGACACCGCCCAGAGCGTCCACCAGGTCCTCGACGCCGTCGAAGTTGATCACCACCACGTGGCTGATGGGCACCTCGCAGAGCTCGCTCATCTTCTCGACCGCCAGGGCGCTCCCACCGAAGGCGTAGGCCGCGTTGACTTTCTGATATCCATGCCCGTCGATGGTGATCTTGGTGTCACGCGGCATGGACATGAGGATGACCTGCTGGTTCACCGTGTCCACGCGCGCCAGGATGATGGTGTCGGAACGGGAGCCCTTGGTGTTGCCGCGCGTGTCGATACCCAGGATGAGTGCATAGAAGGGCTCCGCCGGGTCGATGGTGGGTTCGAGCACCTCCAGCACGGCCTCCTCGTCCTCCAGCCTGAGCTGCGCGTTGTTGTTGGACAGGAAGATGTAGGAGTACAGACCCACGGCGGCGGCGATGTCCAGCATGAAGAAGAACAGGAAGGCGAGCGTCCAGGGCAGGCGCTTGCGACGGCGCCATCTGCGCTCCGCCTTGCGCTGGGCCTTGCGGTCCTGCTCGGGCGAGAGCTCGACGGTCCTATGGGGGCTGACCTGGATGGCCAGTCCCTGCGCGCCGCGCTTATCCCTTTGCTTCCTCGACATGCTGTGCGCCACTCCCCTAGTCGCCCGTGCTCGCGCTCATCCAGGCGGGGATGAGGGCGAGTTGCTTGTTGCATTCACGCTGGTGCGCGGCCTCCTGGGGGTCCATCGTCTTGAGGAAGGCGTGAAAATCCTTGGAGTGGTCCATGTGATGCAGATGCGCGAGCTCATGGCAGATGACGTAGCGGCAGAGCTCCGCCGGCAGGAAGACGCACTGGGTAGCAAGCGTGATCACGCCCTTGCTGGAGCACGAACCCCATCGCGACGTGAGGCTGCGCACCTTGCACTCGCTGTAGCGCAGACCGTGAGCGGAAGCGTTGGCGGCCAGCTGCAGGGGCAGACGCTCCTTGGCACGCTTGGTGGTGAAGTTGCGCAGCGCACGGTGGCAGGCGCTCTTGTCGTCCACCGGCCCGCTTATGCGCAGTGTGGGCAGGACCTCTCCCGCCGCGGCGGGCACGACCTTGCTGGTGATGCGCTCGGACTGCGTCTTGACGTACTCCACCTGGTAGTACTCCCCGATGCCGCTGAACTGCAGCACCACGGGGAGGTACTTCTCAGAGAGCAGGACCACCTGGTGCTGGGCCTCCATCTTGCGGGCGCTCTTCTCGACCCATTCGCGGTTCATCTCCAGGAAGGCCTCGGGGCCCATGATGTCGAAGTGGCCCAGCGTGATCACGAGCCCCTTGCTCACGGTGTAGCGGGCGCTCGTCTTGGTGGCGGAATCGCCACGCTTGGCCGTCCAGGGCACCTGCGTGCCATCACTGCAGACGAAGACGCCCGACGTGGGGAAGCTCAGGATGCCGCTGCGGCTCTTGCGGGTGGCCATCTCATGCCCTCCTGATCTCGAAGACGCGGTGCACCTTGGCATGCCGCGCGAAGTCGTCCGGGATGGTGGATGCGGTTATGTCGCGCGCCACCACGCCCGCCTTGGCAAGCGTCGCCTCATCAAGCTGGAAGTCGCGCATGTTGGTGGAGAAGATCGCCACGCCACCGGGCGTGAGCAGGCGCGAGACGCCGATGAGCAGCTCGGCGTGGTCACGCTGCACGTCCCAGCTGCGCGAACCCATCTTGCTCGAGTTGCTGAAGGTGGGCGGATCGACGAAGATCAGGTCCCAGCGATTGCGGCTGTGACGCTGCTCGGTCACCCAGCGCAGGGCATCGGCGCGCACGAACTCATGCTCGGGCCCCGTGAAGCCGTTGGCCTGCATGTTGCGCTGGGCCCAGGCCAGATAGGTCTGGCTCATGTCAACGGTGGTAGTAGCGGTCGCATCGCCATCCGCCGCGTAGACGGTGGCGGTGCCGGTGTAGGCGAACAGGTTGAGGAAACGCTTGCCCGCCGCGAGTCCGCGCAGCTTGGCGCGGGTCTCACGATGATCCGGGAAGATGCCCGTGTCCAGGTACGAAGCCATGTCCACCTCGAAGACCAGGCCGTATTCCTCCACGTAGGCGCGCACGGACTCGCCGCTTGCAGCCTCATCGGCGTACTGCGAGCCGCCCTTGGCACGACGACGCTGCTTGGAGAAGACGTGGTCCACCGGGATCTCGAGTACCTGCGGCAAGACCCTCAGTGCATCGGATAAGCGCCGCGCCGCCTTGGCGGCATCGATATGGGCCGGGGCAGCGTACTCGTAGACCTGCGCCCAGGTCTGACCGTCGTCGGGCCCGGCACCCACGTAGATGTCGATGGCCATGTTGTAGTCGGGCAGGTCGGCATCGTAGAGCCGGTAGCAGCCGATGCCCTGCTTGCGCGCCCACTTGCGGCGATGCGCGTACATCTTCTTGATACGGGCGACGAACTGCGCGGTGCCCTCCAGCAACTCGGGCTGCTGGGTGGAGCTGCCATACAGATGCAGCGGGCTCTCGATACGCCCGTTGAACAGCGGGATCAGCTGCTGCGGCTCCATGCCCAGACCGCTGTCGAGCGCAGGGTCGCTCGAGATGATGGCCAGCTGCCAGCCGTCGAAACGGCTGCGCACGCAGCTGGCGAAACCGGCGTAGAGTGCAGGCAGTTGCGCACGGCTGGACATGCGCTCGCCGTAGGGCGGATTGCACACGATGAGACCCGGCTTCACCCCGGCGGGCGCCTGCAGGTCGCAGGCATCCTGCACGGAAAGCGTGATGCAGCCCGCGAGACCGGCGCGGTTGACGCAGTCCTGCGCGAGCTGGATGGCGGCCGGATCGATGTCGGAGCCCATGATGGGCGGGATCTTGGCGCGGCCGGCCTCAGCACGCGCATCCGCCTCGTCCAGCAGGCGCTCCCACAGGGCCGCGTCATGCTGTGCCCAGCCCTCGAAGCCCCAGTGCGAGCGCAGGATGCCGGGTGCCACATCGCCGGCGATGAGCGCGGCCTCGATGCACAGGGTGCCGCTGCCGCAGAAGGGGTCGAGCAGGGCGCCACCACGAGCGGCGACTTGCGGCCAGTCCGCCAGCAGCAGCATGCCCGCGGCCAGCGCCTCCTTCAGGGGCGCCGCTGCCTGCTTGCCGGGCTTGCGGTAGCCACGACGATGCAGCGAACCACCGGCCAGGTCGATGGAGATGGTGGCGCGCTGGCCTCGCAGGGCGACGTTCACCAGCACGTCGGGATGGGTGGAATCGACGTTGGGACGGCGCCCCTCGAGCTCACGGAAGCGGTCGCAGAGGGCGTCCTTCAGGCGCATGCCCGTGAACTGCGTGTTGCGCAACTCGTCGTTGGTGCCGCTGGCATCCACGGCGAAGCTGGAATCCACGCTCAGGTGCTGCTCCCAGAGCAGTGCCTTGGCACCGTTGTAGAGTGCATCCGCATCATTCGCATCGATGCGGGCGATCACCAGCAGCACGCGTGAGGCGGTGCGGCTCCACAGGCAGGCGCGATAGCCATCCTCGAACTCGCCGAAGAAGGCGCCGCCGCTCTTGAGCGGACGAACGCGATGGCTGCCTGCGGCCTTGAGCTCGGCGGCGCAGACGCCCTCGAGCCCCTGGGGACAGGGCGCGAAGAACTCCAAGGCGGTATCGGCCGCCTGCTTCTCGTGTCGCACGTCGCTCACCGCATGCACCACCGGGTTCTAGTTGGGGCTGAAGAAGGAGCCCATGATGCCACCGAAGC
>JAFRFV010000059.1 GCA_017434185.1 Coriobacteriales bacterium | reverse complement strand
GCCGTGGTCGCCGACATCGCCGAGGCCGACGCCCTGCAGACGGGCGAGAAGCGCGAGGGCATGTTCTATGCCGCCCGCACCTTCGCGTTCAAGCTGGGTCAGAGCGTGAGCATGCTCATGTTCACCAGCGTTGCGCTGATCGGTGCGAGCACGGGCCTGGGCTATCGCCTGACCGCGTTCATCGCCGCCGTGTTCTGCCTGGCCGGCGGCCTGGTGTTCTCGCGCTACAGGGAGCGTGAGGTGCTCGACATCATTGCCGTCGACGAGGCCGCCGCGCTGGCCGCCGATGCCGCCGCGCACGAGAACGCAGCCAAGTAGGCGATCACGACCATGCAGGTGATAGGCTGGCAGCTCTCCTACGATCTCATGGATCCAGGGGATAAGCCCTCCCATCAGCGTCTCTATCTCCAGTCGATGGAGGGCGTCGACATGGCCGATCTGCGGCTCGACCTGGTCTGCCACGAGGGCTTGTACGCGGCGTGCCTGCAGGCCAAGGTGCCCATCGTGCTCGAGTCCTTCCAGCTGGTCTTCTTCCATCGCTTCCAAGCCGGCGACCTGGTGTGTATGAACGGCTACCAGAGCTGGACGGACACCCGTTGGCTGGGCAGCTACGCTTGGATGCGCGGCCTGGACAGGGTGCAGACCAAGCTGCTCGAACGCTACGCGCTCGACGCCATGGGCGACAACCGCTTCGTCGATTACGTGCAGCGTCCCGGCCGCCAGCACGGCTTCACCTATGCCATGGTGAAGGACCGCAGGAGCGCCGGCGGACGCTACCACTTCCTGGGCTCGCTCGATGAGAATCGCGGCTTCACGCTCATCAGCATGGACGCGATGGCGAACCTGATCACGATCGAACCGGAGCTGCCCTGGGGCGTGCTCGCGCCCGGAGAGAGTGTCGACTTGGGCAGCTGGATGCAATACGAAGGCGCGAGTGAGGACGAGGTCTTCACCGCTTGGTTCGCCGCGAGCGACATCAAGGCACGACCGGTGCCGCCGCTGCTGGGTTATTCCAGCTGGTACCGCCACTATGGTGACATCGACGAGGCCAAACTGGAAAGCGACCTCGCCGGTGCCATGAGCGCCTTCCAAAAGCTGGACTATATGGGGCTGCCCGACAACGCCCGCATCGTCTTCCAGATCGACGATGGCTGGTGCAAGATAGGCGATTGGATGGAGCCCGACTCCAAGAAGTTCCCCCGCGGCATGGCCGCGCTCGCGAAGGACATCCGCGACGCGGGATTCATCCCCGGGCTCTGGCACTCCCCCTTCGTCTGCGAGGCGGACTCCAAGCTCTACAAGGAGCACCCCGATTGGCTGCTGCGCGATTCAAAGGGCAACCCCATCAAGACGGGGCCGCATTGGAGCGGCGCCTATGCCCTTGACGTGCTCAATCCCCAGGTGGCGCAGTATGCCGGCAGGGTGCTGCGCAGTATGGTGGAGAACTGGGGCTTCGGCTTCGTCAAACTCGACTTCCTCTACGCCGCCTGCATGCTGCCGCGCAAGGGCATGACCCGCGGCAGGATCATGCGCGAGGCCATGGAGCTGCTGCGCGAGGCCGCCGGAGACGCGCTGCTGGATGCTTGCGGTATCCCGCTGGCGAGCGCCTTCGGTCTTGCGGATTACTGCCGCATCGGCTGCGACGTGGGCCTGGACTGGGACGACAAGCTGCATATGCGCTTGCTGCATCGTGAGCGCGTGAGCAGCAAGAACGCGCTTGGCAACGTGCTCTCCCGCGCGGGGCTGGACGGGCGCGCCTTCGGCAACGACCCCGACGTGATCTTCCTGCGCCAGGATGTCGCGCTCACGCAGGCGCAGAAGGAAGCTCTCATCCACGCTGCCGCCAACTACGGGAGCATGCTGCTCACCTCCGATGACATGGGGGAATGGCGCGAAGAGGAGGACCTGTCCCTCTACCTTGCCGCCGTATACGTGCTGTGCAAACGCAAGGAGGCGCAGGCGTGATGCGGGCCCAGCAGATGGGCGACTGCGTGCGCGCCTTCGCGCCCGGTCGCAGCGAGATAGCCGGCAACCATGTTGATCATCAGGGCGGACGCGTGATCGCCGCGACCATCCGCAAAGGCATCAGCGCCACGGCCTGGCCGCTGGACGACGCCGTCATCCAGGTCGACAGTCAGGGCTTCCCGCCGTTCCGCATCGTGCTCGACTCGCTTGGAGCACGGGATGCCGAGCGCTTATCCCCCGCCGCGATCGTGAGGGGCATGGCCGCGCAATTCGCCACGCTCGAGGGCGTCACGCCCCGCGGATTCCGCATGCAGGCCAGCAGCACGGTACCCGTGGGAGGTGGCCTTTCATCGAGCGCCGCCTTCGAGATGGTATTGGGCAGCGTCATTAACCTGCTCTGGGCGCAAGGGCGCGTGGACGCCCATGAACTCGCGCTGATGGGACAACGTGCGGAGCGTGGGTACTTTGGCAAGCCCTGCGGACTCATGGACCAGCTCGCCATCGCGAGCGGTGGCATCCAGCTCATGGATTTCGCCGATCCCGCCTGCGCGAGCGCCGTCAGCCTACCCAACAGCTTCGCGCGCATGGGGCTGGCGGTCTGCCTGGTCGACGTGGGCTTCGACCACAGCGTGGCCACGGCGGACTACGCATCCATCCCCCAGGACATGTGGGATGTGGCCGCTGCGATGGGCGCACAGACGCTCTCGCAGGTGCCCGAACTCGATTTCTATGCGCGCTTGGGCGACTTGCGCCGCGATCTGGGCGACATCCGCTGCCTGCGTGCCATGCACTACTACCAGGAGGTGCGCTTGGTGGACGCCCGCGCGGAGGCCCTGCGTACCGCCGATCGCGAGGCGTTCATCCGCTGCACGCGCATCAGCGCTGAGAGCAGCGCCGAATGGCTGCGCAACGTCTTCATCCCCGGCTCCACGGTGCAGCCCGCCGCCATGGCCATCGCGCTGGGGCAGCGGCTGATAGGCGACACCGGCGCGGTGCGCATCCACGGAGGCGGCTTTGGCGGCAGCGTGCAGGCCTTCGTGCCGATCGAGCGTCTGGATGTCTTCATGGACGGCATGATCGAGCGTTTCGGACGCGACAGCGTGAGCTTGTTGGATTTTTGCGATGAGGGAGCGTGGGCTCAGTGGATCTGAAGCGGACCATCGACGACATCCTGGCGTATGCGGTGGATAAGCGCATCATCGAGCCACAGGATGAACGCTGGGCGACAAACGTGATCCTGGGGATGCTGGACGAGCCCGACTTCCAGAACGCCGCGAGGGCGGGCGAACTCGTGCCCCTGATGGACCGCGATGACGACCTGGGTTGTGAGCTGCTGGGACGCCTCATGCCGCGCCCGAGTGAGATGGCGGCGCATTGGTGCCAGCTGCTGCGCGAGGACGGGCCGCAGGCGGCGACCGACTGGTTCTACCAGCTCTCCTGCGACGTGGACTACGTCAAGCGCAAGGCTATGGCCAGGAACCTGAGTTGGGAGACGCGTACCAAGTGGGGCACGCTGCAGATCACCATCAACCGATCCAAGCCCGAGAAGGACCCGCGCGCCATCGCCGCTGCGGCCAAGGCGCCCAAGGTGGACGAGAAGTACCCCGCCTGCCTGCTGTGCATGGAGAACGAGGGCTATGCCGGACGTGCGGCCGGGCAACGTGGCGGGGAGCATCCCGCGCGGCAGAACCTGCGCATCGTGCCGCTGCAGCTGGGCGGCGAGAGCTGGGGCATGCAGTATTCGCCCTATGGCTATTACAACGAGCATTGCATCGTCATGAGCCGCGAACACCGGCCCATGTGCGTCGACCGCGCCTGCATCGGCAGGCTGCTGGACTTCCTGGACATCCTGCCGCACTACTTCATCGGCTCCAACGCGGGACTGCCCATCATCGGCGGCTCCATCCTGAGCCACGACCACTTCCAGGGTGGACGCCATCGCTTCCCCCTGCAGGATGCTCCGCTGGATGCGCGGTTCCGGATGCCGGGTGCGCCGGACGTGGACTGCGGCGTGTGCGCTGGCCCGTAACCGTGCTACGGCTCGCGAGTGCCGACCGCGAGCAGCTGCTGGAAGCGGCGGGGCACGTGATGGAGGCGTGGGAACACTGGGATGACGCGGAAGCCGGCGTGGTGTCGCACACGGGTGACGTGCGCCACAACGGCGTGACGCCCATGGCCTGGCGCGAGGACGGCCGCTACGTGCT
>JAFRFV010000058.1 GCA_017434185.1 Coriobacteriales bacterium | reverse complement strand
GTCGGTGTTGCTGCTGCTCAAAATGAGATATAATTTACCTAACTAGTAATTAATCGGACTCCCAGAGCGCAGGGCGCCAACTATAGACGCCAACTATCGCGAGCACCCACCCAAGAACCGTCCCTCCTCGCGCGAAGCAGAACCGTCCCTGTTTGCGTGGTAGAATCTTCGCGAACGCGAAAGAAAGGATGAACGAGCAACATGAACATGAGAATGGACGCGTGTGGGGGAGAGTTCCAACCGAAGACCGACGGCCTGCACCCCACGATGGATGAAGTGAAGGCGATGCCACCCGTGGCTCTGGAGCTCGTGTCCATCTGCAGCTCGAGCTCGTCGTCCGGCATGGTGATGGGAGACCACTCGAGCTACAGCGCGACCATCGAATGGGGCGGCTCCCAGCCTCTGCTCACCATCGAGGACGCTCCCGCTTTCAAGGACCGTGTGAGGAGTGTCTACCGCGTGGACCCGCAGGTGCCCGAACGCATCAAGGCGATCGTCGTGCGCGAGAACATGTGCCACTGGGGCAAGCTCCCGCATATCCCCAGCATGATGGACCACATGCTCGATTACTCGAGCTCCTCGAGCCTGACGCTCATCTACGACGGCTTCAATGTGGCCACGCGCTTCAGCGGACGCGTCTCTATCGATGTGAGGAACGTGCGTAGCTGGGGCGGGGGAGAAGCCCTCGACCGGATCGACGCTATCTTCAAGGAATGTGAGAGAGATGATGCGCTCGTCTCCCGTGAGACGACGCCGCCTATGGTGAGCATGGGTGGCTTCATGGGGATGGGAATGCAGCCCCAGCCCACGATGCAACCTTCACCCGCTCCAGCGACCCCCGTCGCACAACCGCCCGCAGGTGCATGGACTTGCCCTGAATGTGGCCAGAATGCCAATCTTGGCAAGTTCTGCTGCGAATGCGGCAGTCCGCGCCTGTAACCCGCTCGATATCGGAAGGCACCACCCACGGATGATCCTGCAAGTCGACAAGATAAGCAAATCCTATGGCACTCGCGTCCTGTTCCAGGACGTGAGTCTGACCGTCAACGAGCGCGACCGCTATGCCATCGTGGGCCCGAACGGAGCGGGCAAAACCACGCTGCTGAACATAATCAGCGGCGAGGACTCTGCTGATTCAGGCAGCATCATCTTCGCCAAGGGTGCTGTCGCCGGATACCTCGAGCAGGAATCCATCGAGATGGTGGGGCGCAGCGTGCTGGCCGAGGTCATGAGCGCAGCGGGCGACGTCGCCACCATCGAGCATCGACTCACGCACTTGGAGCATCGCATCAGCGAGTGCGAGGACCCTCAAGAGCAGGAGCGTCTGCTGGCGGACTACGGCCGCCTGCGTGAGGGCTTCGAGGCCAAGGGAGGCTATCTGCTGGAGCCCTTGGCACGCAGCGTGCTCTTTGGTCTGGGATACAAGGAATCCGACCTTTCCCGTTCCACCGACGAGTTCTCTGGCGGCTGGCAGATGCGCATCGCGCTCGCGAAGCTGCTGCTGCGCCAACCCGACGTGCTCCTGCTGGACGAGCCCACCAACCATCTGGATCTCGAGAGCGTGCGCTGGCTCGAGGGCTTCCTGCGAAACTACGATGGTGCCGTCATGATCGTGAGTCACGATCGCGCCTTCATCGACGGTATGGTTGACCACGTTTGCGAGATCGAGGACGGCAAATTCACGGTCTACAAGGGTGGTTATACCGATTACCTGCGCCAACGCGACCTGCGTCTGGAACAGCTGCGTGCTGCTGCTGAAGCCCAGGCCAAGGAGATCGCCCACCTGGAAGCCTTCATCGAACGCTTCCGCTACAAGGCGACCAAGGCCAAGCAGGTGCAGGACCGAGTGCGCAAGCTCGAGAAGATGGAGCGCATCATCCTGCCTGAGCAGAAGAAGAAGGTGCACTTCCGCTTCCCACAGCCGGCCCGCACCGGCGATAATGTCATGCATCTGGAGCACATCCGCAAGGCCTATGGTGACAATGTGGTGTACCGTGATCTGAATCTGGATCTCTGGCGCGGCGAGAAGATCGCCCTGGTGGGCCCCAACGGCGCCGGCAAGTCCACGTTGCTCAAGATGATCGCCGGCGTGTTGCCTCCCGATGCGGGCACCATCAAACTGGGTGCGCACGTCGAGATCTCGTACTTCGCCCAACATCAGCTCGAGGAGCTCGACCTGTCCAATACCGTCTACCAGGAACTCGACCAGGCCGCCCCCGCGTGGACCCAAAGCGAGGTGCGCAGTCTGCTGGGCTCCTTCCTCTTCCACGGCGACGACGTGGACAAGAAGGTGAGCGTGCTCTCCGGTGGCGAGAAGTGCCGCCTCGCGCTGGCCAAGATGCTCGTGCGCCCCACGCCCCTCCTCTGCTTGGACGAGCCCACCAACCACCTTGACATCGCCAGTGCGGACGTGCTCGAGCAGGCCCTGCAGCGCTTCGACGGTACCATCGTGCTCATCACCCACGACCGGCATCTGATCCGCGCTGTGGCCAATCGCATCATCCATGTGCACGACGGCACGGTGACCAGCTACGATGGCAACTACGACTACTTCCTCTCCAAGACGGAGCAGGAGGACACGGCAGCTGCGGTCACCTCCACGCTCTCCGGCGCGAGCGGTGTCCCCACGAACACCACCAAACCCGCCGCCAAACCCGCCGCATCGCCCGTTGCACCCAAGCCCGCCACCAGCGTCAACTCCAATGCGGGCGCCGCCACGAAGGGTTCATCCCCCAAGACCAAGGAGCAGAAGCGCGCCGAGGCCGAGGCACGCAACCGCGCCTACAGCAAGCATAAGCACAATCGCGCCCGCCTCAAGCGCATCGAAGAACAGATGGAGCGCGACCAGAAGCGCCACGACGAACTCGTGGAACTCATGGCAAGCGAAGAACTCTATGCGGATAAGGACGCTTTCGACGCCGCCATGAAGGAGTACTCCGAACTGCGCCAACGTATTCCCGCGCTCGAGGAGGAGTGGCTCGAACTCACCGCCACCATCGAGGCCGACCTCACGGAAGGAGCCTGATACATGTCCATCGAGAACATCATTGTGGCCATCGTCACCATCGTGCTGGTGATCATGTCCATCATCCTGCATGAGATCTCACATGGCTACGCCGCCTACAAGATGGGCGACATGACCGCCAAGTCGATGGGGCGCCTGTCCCTCAACCCCCTCAAGCACATCGATCCCTTCGGCTCCGTGCTCCTGCCCGTGGTGCTCTACTTCACCAGCGGCCTCGTGATCGGCTACGCCAAGCCGGTGCCCTACAATCCCAACCGCTTTGAGAACAAGCGCAAGGGTGAGGTGATCGTGGGTCTGGCCGGTCCCGCCTGCAATCTGGTTCTGGCCATCATCTTCGCCATCCTTGGTAGGGCGGCCAAGCTGCTCTACTTCTCCACCGGCGGCGGCGCCCTGGGCTACTGGCTCTTCGTTATCTGCGCCAGCGCGGTCTCCGTCAACCTGTGCCTCATGTTCTTCAACCTCATCCCGCTGCCTCCGCTCGATGGTTCGAGCATCATCGCACCGTTCCTTTCGGACAAAGCGCTGCACAGCTACTACAAGGTGCAGCAATACTCGCTGCCCATCCTGCTGGGTATCATCATCCTGTTCCCGATGATCTTCCATTTCGACCCCATCAGCGTCTACCTGCAATTCACCGCGGGCAACCTGACCGACCTGCTCCTGGGCCTGTAGGCCGCCCGGCACTGGCGGCATCCGGACCGCTGCGGTATCATCTAGATTCGTGTTGAATGAACGTGCCAGTCGCACGGCTGGCGGAGCATACGGAATGAAAGGCCACCCATGTCAGAGAAGCGCATCCTCACCGGCTATCGTCCCACTGGCAAGCTCCATCTGGGGCATTGGTTCGGCAATCTGCAGAACATGCTCGAACTCCAGAAGGACCACGAGGCCTTCTACTTCATCGCCGACTGGCATGCGCTCACGAGCGACTGGGCCGACACTTCCAACATCCGCCGCTTCACAGAGGAGATGGTACTGGACTGGTGTGCCGCCGGCATGGATCCCAACAAGAGCATCATCTACCGTCAGAGCGACATCCCCGAGGTCGCGGAGCTCAACCTGTACTTCTCCATGGTGACTCCCATGAGCTGGCTCGAGCGCGTCCCCACCTACAAGGAGCAGAAGGCCAACATCACCGACAAGGACCTGGGTAACGTGGGCTTCTTCATGTACCCCATGCTCATGGCCGTCGACATCGCCGTGATGCGTGCCGATCTCGTGCCCGTGGGCGAGGACCAGCTGCCCCACCTCGAGATCCCGCGAGATGGTGCGCCGCTTCAACAGCGCTTATCCGGCGGATAAGCCCGTCCTGGTGGAGCCGCAGGCCCTTATCAACAAGGCCGGCGCCCGTGTGCCCGGTCTGGACGGCCGCAAGATGAGCAAGTCCTACGGCAACGCCATCTTCATCGCCGACGACGCGGAGACCATCCGCAAGAAGATCATGACCTGCATGACCGACCCCGCGCGCAAGCTCAAGACCGACCCCGGCAATCCGGACATCTGCCCGCTGCATCAGATGCACAAGCTCATCATGGACGCGGATAAGTGCGCGGAATGGGAATGCGCGTGCCGTTGTGCGAGCTGCGGTTGCGTTGCCCACAAGAAGGACTTCGCCAAGGACCTGGCCGCCTATCTGGCCGAGTTCCACGAGAAGCGCGCCGCCATCGAGAGCCAGAAGGGCTTCGCCGCCGAGGTCCTTGCCGCCGGCGCCGCCAAGGCCCGCCCCGTGGCGCAGGCGACCATCAAGGCCGCCCGTGAGGCCATGCTCTTCGACCCCTTCGAGTAGGCCGCCCGCCAGCCACGACCGCTGCCAGAAAAGGAGTCCATGCCGTGTCCTACCGCGTGAAGATAGATGCCTTCGAGGGGCCGTTCGACCTGCTCCTGCATCTGGTCGCACGCCAGCGCGTGGACATCGCCGCCGTATCCGTGAGCGACATCGCCGACCAATACCTTGCGCACATCGAGCGCATGAAGGACTTCGACCTGGACGTTGCCAGCGACTTCCTGGTGGTGGCATCCCAGTTGCTCGAGATCAAGGCCGCCGCGCTCCTGCCCAAGCAGGAGATCGACTACGGTGACGATCTGGACGACCTGAGTCCCGAGGAAGCACGCGATGTGCTCATAGAGCGCCTGATCGCCTACAAGCAGTTCCAGAACTGCGCGCGCGCCCTGGGTGCCCGCATGGAGAACGAGGGGCGCATGCACCCCCGCACCGCTGGCGTGGAGAGCGAGTACCTCACACTGCTGCCCGACTATCTCAAGGGCGTGACCCTGCACAGTCTTGCTGTGATCTGCGCCGACCTGGCTTCGCGCCGCGAAACCTTCCTGTTGGAGGCGGAGCATATAGCCGCCATGCCCATCCCGCTGGAGATCCATGCGGAGTCCGTGCACAGGCGCCTGCAGGAAACCAAGCATTCCACCTTCAAGGAACTCCTGGGCGAGAACCCCGAACCTCCCATCCTGGTGGTCACCTTCCTGGCCATCCTGGAACTCTACAAGCGAGGCGTGGTGAACATCGCCCAGAACGAGACCTTCGGTGACATAGATATCGACCTGCTGGATGAGGCCAAGAAGGACGTGGAATCATGATCGACCCCAAAGAGGAGACCCGACTCAAGGGCACGCTGGAGGCCCTGCTCTTCGTTTCTGACGAGCCAGTGACCTCCGCGCGGCTCGCCAGCATCCTCGAGGTGCCCAGCGCCGCCACCGACCGCCTCCTGTCCCCGATGGCGACCGACTCTCAGGAGCAGGAGCGTGGCTTCCAGCTGCGTGAGGTCGCCGGCGGCTGGCGCTTCTTCACGCATCCCGCCTACCACGAGGTGATCGAGAAGTACGTGCTGTCCTGGGACACCCGCAAACTAAGCCAGGCCGCCCTCGAGGCACTCGCTGTGATCGCCTACCATCAGCCCGTGACCCGCAACCATGTGAACGCCATCCGCGGCGTCAATTCCGAGGCCGTCATCTCGTCTTTGGTGGAGAAGGGCCTCGTGCGCGAGGTGGGTCGCGACGAAGGCACGGGTTCCGCCATCCTGTACGGAACCACCCGCACCTTCCTTGAGAAGTTCGGTCTCAAGGGCCTCACCGAGCTTCCGCCGCTGGAGGACTTCGCCCCCGACGAGGAGAGCCGCAAGTTCATCCGCGAGCGCCTGACCGCCGGCTCCCTTTCCGCCGAGGTGGAGCAGGAGACCCTGGACGACCTGGAGGACGTCATCGATGACGACGAGCAGCAGGAACAGCAGTCCTGAGCTCGACCCGCGCAACCAGGTCCAGCGTCTCCAGAAGTACCTGGCCAGGGCTGGGGTGGCGTCGCGCCGCAACAGCGAGGAACTCATCACGCAGGGGCGCGTGAGTATCAACGGCCGGGTGGTGACCCAACTGGGCGTCAAGGTGGACCCCGCCCATGACGTCGTCTGCTTGGACGGGGTACCCCTTGCCCTGCAGGATTCCTCGAGCAACGTCTATCTCATGCTCAACAAGCCCGCCGGCTACGTGACCACCATGAGCGACCCCCAGGGTCGTCCCACGGTCGCGTCCCTCGTGCCCGCGCAGGAGTACCCGGGGCTCTTCCCGGTGGGGCGCCTGGACCGCGACACGACCGGTTTGCTGCTGTTCACCAACGACGGGGAGCTGGGTTTCGCGCTGCAACACCCCAGTCAGCATGTGGACAAGGTCTATGAGGCGCATGTCCAGGGCGTGGTGACCCAGGAGGAGGCCGACGTGTTGCGCAACGGCATCGTACTGGATGATGGACCCTGCGCGCCCGCCAAGATCGAGCTGCTCAAGGTGCGTCGTCGCAAAGGCGACCCCACCAGGGAGGGCGAGCAGTACCCCGGTGCCAGCAGCACCAAGCTGCGCATCACCATCCACGAGGGTCGCAACCGCCAGGTCAAGCGCATGTTCAAGGCCATCGGGCATCCCGTGGTCAACCTGCACCGCGCCTCCTTCGGTGGCATCACCCTGGGTGATCTGCCGCAAGGCGGCTGGCGCCATCTCACGAAGGCGGAGCTGGATTCGCTCCGTTCCAGCCTGTCGAACAAGGAGTGAGCATGGAGGACTTCCATCCCCTGAACCGACCCCTACGCGGCGTCGTCACGATGACTGCGGATAAGAGCATCGCCCAGCGGGCGCTCATGCTGGCTGCCATCGCGGAGGGGGAGACCCGCATCGACAACCTACCCGCCACCGGCGCCGTCGCCAGCACCCTGCATGCCCTGCGGACGATGGGCGCCCGTATCGATCTGGGCGACCCCGCAGCCGATGGTTCCCGTCCCGCGTGTATCGATGGATGGGCGGGCATGAGCATCGACTTCGAGGAGATGCCACGCCTACACTGTGGTGACTCCGGTGCAACCGCGCGCATGCTGTGCGGGCTCCTCGCCGGTGCGGGCATGAGCGCACATCTGGATGCTGGCGAGCAGCTCAGTCGCCGTCCCATGGATCGCGTCCTCGCACCTCTGCTGGGGATGGGCGTGGGTTTCGATTCCATGCGCTTCCCCTTCACCCTTTACGCGACGAACCAGCTCAACCCCGTGTTCTGGGAGCTCCCCGTGGCGAGCGCTCAGGTCAAGAGTGCCCTGCTGTTGGCGGCGCTGGGCGCGCAGGGTGAGAGCGTCATCCGCGAGCCCGCCCTGAGCCGCGATCACACCGAGCGCCTCCTGAGAGCCATGGGCGTCGATCTCGAGAGCACGGTCATGCCCGATGGCAGCTATGAACTGCGCAGCACCGGCCCTGCCACACCCGATGCGAGTCTCCTGCCGCAACCCTGGGTCCTGCCGGGCGATCCCTCGTCCGCTGCGTTCCTCGCGGTGGCTGCAGCCCTGCTTCCCGGCAGCGACATCTCGATCGACGGGGTAGCCCTCAATCCCACGCGCATCGCCTTCGCACATGAGCTCATCGCCGCCGGTGTCGATCTGCAGATCGAGTACGAGACCGAGGTGGCGGGGGAGTCCGTGGGAAGCTTGCGGGTGCGTTGCGCCAACAGCATGCCCCAATACGCTCCACTTCGCGTCGAGGCGGCACAGGTGCCATCGCTCATCGACGAGCTGCCCGTACTCGCCCTGTTCGCCACGGCCTGTCAGGGCGAGAGCGTGTTCCGCTCGGTGGCGGAACTGCGCGTCAAGGAGAGCGACCGCCTGCAAGGCATCATCGACGGCCTGAGCACGCTTGGATGCCACGCATGGCTGGACGGCGACGACCTGCATATCGCCCCCGGCACGCCCACGCGATCCGCGACCTTCGACCCGCACGACGATCATCGCATGGCCCTCACATGGGCGGTCGCCGGTCTGTGCTTCCAACCCACCAAGGTGCCCGGATTCGATGGAATCGTGAAGATCAGTTTTCCGGATTTCATCGATCGTCTTGGTCACCTAGCGTAAGGGCGTTCTTGCGGCTTAAGGTGCATACCCCAGGTGTTTCGACGCTGTTTGGGTGTATCCTGTACGCGAACGATCATGTTGGCTGCAAGGCCCCATGAACAAGGAGGAGTCCATATGATCATCGCCATCGACGGCCCCGCTGGTTCCGGCAAGTCCACCCTGGCCAAGCTCCTGGCCACGGAGCTGGGCTACCACTATCTGGACACCGGTGCCATGTACCGCGCCGTCGCCTACCGCGCCCTGCAGGAGGGCATCGACCTGACCGGCGGTCCCGAGTTGCTGGCCATCGCAACGAACGAGGCCATCGCCTTCGGGCAGAACGGCCCCAACACCGTGAGCATCGGTGGGCTCGACGTGACCAGCGTCATCCGCAGCAAGGAGGT
>JAFRFV010000057.1 GCA_017434185.1 Coriobacteriales bacterium | reverse complement strand
GTCCAATGGTAGTCGCCAGAGCGGGCAGGGTATGATTACCCGCGAGCAGGAAAGGGGTGCATGTCATTGAAGCAGACGAAGTGCACGACCGAGCAGATCATCAACGCCCTTCGCAAGGCCGAGCTGATGATCGCACAGGGCAAGACCGTCAAGGAGTGCTGCTGAGGAACTGGGCATCGGGGAGCAGACGTACTACCGCTGGAGGACCAAGTGCGGCGGCATGCAGACGAGCGAGGCCAAGAGGCTAAAGGAGCTCGAACAGGAGAACGCCAGGTTGAAGAAGCTGGTCGCGGATCTGAGTGTGGACAATGCGATCTTAAAGGAGGTCGTGGAGGGAAAATTCTAAAGCCCAGCAGCCAGGAAGCGTGCTGCGGGCTATGTGATGGAGCGCACCTCGTTCTCGGAGAGGCAGGTCTGCAGGGCACTGTCCATCTCCCGCTCGGTGAAGCGCTACGTTCCCGTCAAGCGGGATGACGAGGATGCCGTCACCGCCGCGATCATCGAACTCGCGACGAACTACGGGCGCTATGGGTACCGGCGCGTAGCCGCGATGCTGCCCACACTGGGCTTCGAAGGGGTGAACCACAAGAGGGTCGAGAGGATATGGCGCGAACAGAGCTTGAAGGTACCGGCCAAACAGCCCAAGAGACGCAGGATCTGGACCGATGACGGCAGTTGCGTGAGGTTGCGCCCCGGATACGAGAACCACGTGTGGAGCTACGACTTCGTCGAGGATAGGTTGGACAACGGCAGCGAGTTCGTGGCGGGCAAGCTTCGTGACTACCTCGCAAGCGCGAGCGTGACGACGCTTTTCATCGAGCCGGGTTCCCCCTGGGAGATAAGGGTATTGCGAGAGCTTCAACTCCAAGATGCGCGATGAGTTCCTGAACATGGAGCTCTTCGAGACATGGTACGAGGTGGAGGTGCTGACGAGGGGGTGGATACGCTACTATAACGAAGAGCGTCCGCACTCGTCATTGGGTTACAGGCCACCTGCGATCCAGGCAAAGGTGGCTTGGAATGGTGAAGGAAGGACTCTCGATGGGAGTGGATCGGATAATGGGGGCTGACCAGTGCCCGGTGCAGCATATAACAGTGATATCATCTACTTGGCTGTGGGGAAGTGAGGGGGGAAAGATATGAGGTATAGGAATTATTTGCCTCTGCTTATCGCAATCATGATGCTCTTCGCGCTTTGCTCTTGCGCCGCAAGGGAAAACAGTCGAGGAGATGAGGCAACTCCGGAGAAATCCACTGCTGACGTCGCCACCAGCGAACTGAACAGTATCATGGGAAGCGAGATATCCTCGTCGGATAACATCCTGATGGATTTGGCGACTCATGTCCGCACTGCAAGAGAACTGAGCAGCATCATGGGAATCGAGGTATCCCCGGCGGATAAGAGCCTGATGGATTTGGCAACCCATGTCTATGACGATCAGCAAGTGCAAGAGATGCTGGTATTCAAGGGCTCTATCGAGGAATGGAATGCCTTGTATCCCATCGAGTGCATGAGATTGTTAGGCCCCACTGCCCCCTACCCGTATTACCGAGTGTCATTTTTGGGTGATGGCAAAGCCGTTAACATCGAATTTGATAAGTCGGGCAATCGTAGAACGGCTGGTTTTCTCTACATTTCCGAGTTCACGAAGGCCGACTTCTTCGACGAGCTTTCTGTGGGCCAAACGCTTGAAGAGGTCAAAGCCTTCGATCCAAATGGTGGATTCGGGTTTCTCGTTGCTGGCAGGAAAGATCTCCCATGGAAGTCCTCGCATCTCACAAGCGACGGGTACTTGATCACCATCGAATATGACGATTCGGTAGAATACTTTACGCACTTCAACGATTCTCCCATCATCAGCATCGAGGCGGAATTGTCTTGAGTCGTAGCTGATTTCCTTTGGCCTGACCCCCTGAATCAGGTCCAGCCCCAGTGATAGTCGCTGGACCGGGACTCTTTCACGTGCACCTGGAAGCGAGCTATTGATTGTTTTTGTCGCTCATATTCCATCCGACCATCATGGCGCTCCATTTCACCCATTCACTGCTAGGTAGGAACTGCCAGCTATTCAGCCGCTCGTGGAGAAGTTTCGAGCCGTTCGCGGTATGAGCGATTTTCCACCGATATTTCTCGTAGTTTTCTTTGACCTTTGCGAAATCCTCTGTTATCTTGCATCCTCGCGTGTCCCCGTCCCCTAGGGGTAGGGGGATCTATGCGCTTCGAAAGGCCCCAAGACAAGAGGAGGAGTCGCCCCGTGCCACGCGGAAAAGCAGCTGCTACCACAACACCCTTGTACCGTGAGCGAAGGAGTTTCGCCAAGATCCCGTCCGTCATGGATCTTCCCAACCTCATCGCCATCCAGACCGAATCCTTCGAGTGGTTCATGAACGAAGGCCTCGCCGAGACCTTCCGTGACATCTCGCCCATCGAGAACAGCAGTCACACCCTGCAGGTCACCTTCGGTGCCCATGAGTTCGGTGACCCCAAGTGCAGCATCGAGGAGTGCAAGAAGAAGGACCTGTCCTACCAGGCACCCCTCATGGTCGAGGTGTCCTTCCTCAACAAGGACACCGGCGAGTTCAAGGAGCAACTCGTCTTCATGGGTGACTTCCCGCTCATGACCGAGCGCGGCACCTTCATCATCAACGGCACCGAGCGCGTGGTCGTCTCCCAGCTCGTGCGTTCCCCCGGCGTGTACTTCTCCGCGGAACGCGACAAGGGCAGCGACGCGCTTATCTACAATGCCAAGGTCATCCCGGCCCGTGGCGCCTGGCTGGAGTTCGAGACCGACCGTCGTGACGTGCTGTCCGTGCGCATCGATCGCAAGCGCAAGCAGCCCGCCACCCTGTTGCTGCGTGCCCTGGGCATCGCCGAGTCCCGCGAGGAGATCATCGAGCTGCTGGGCGATTCCGAGATGGTCAAGCGCACGCTCGAGCGTGATACCAGCAGCACCCGCGAGGAGGCTCTGATCGAGCTTTACCGTCGCCTGCGCCCCGGCGAGCCCCCCACCGTGGATGCCGCCCGCACCCTGCTGGAGGGTCTCTTCTTCAACCCCCAGCGCTACGACCTCGCCCGCGTGGGTCGCTACAAGATCAACCGCAAGCTCCAGCTCGACTCTCCCGACGACGTGTCCACCCTCACCCAGGAGGACATCGTGTGCGCCATGCGCTACATCGTGCAGCTGCATGATGGCAAGGAGGGTTATGTCTGCGACGATATCGACCACTTCGGCAACCGCCGCATCCGCACCGTGGGCGAGCTCATCCAGAACCAGTTCCGCATCGGCCTGACCCGTATGGAGCGCGTCGTGCGCGAGCGCATGAGCACCAACGAGGCCAGCGAGATCACCCCGCAACTGCTGATCAACATCCGTCCCATCGTGGCCGCCATCAAGGAGTTCTTCGGTTCCTCCCAGCTGTCCCAGTTCATGGACCAGACCAACCCCGCTGCGGGTATCACCCACAAGCGTCGTCTGTCCGCTCTGGGCCCCGGCGGTCTGTCCCGTGACCGCGCCGGTATGGAGGTTCGCGACGTCCACACCAGCCACTATGGCCGTATGTGCCCCATCGAGACCCCTGAGGTCCCAACATCGGCCTCATCGGTTCGCTGGCTTCCTATGCCCGCGTGAACCAGTACGGCTTCATCGAGGCCCCGTATCGCCGCGTCGTCGACGGCCGCGTGACCGATGACATCGACTACCTCACCGCGGATGAGGAGGAGAAGTACATCATCGCCCAGGCCAACGACGCCTTCGATCCCGAGACCCGCCTCTTCGGCGAGACCGATCCCGCCACGGGCGAGTTCGTGCCCGCCAAGAAGGTCATCTGCCGCATGAAGGACGCCGAGGGCAACTTCGGCGAGCCCGGCGAGGTCGACCCCATGCGTGTCAACTACATGGACGTCTCCCCGCGTCAGATGGTCTCCGTCGCCACCGCGCTCATCCCCTTCCTGGAGCATGACGATGCGAACCGCGCCCTGATGGGCTCCAACATGCAGCGTCAGGCCGTGCCCCTGCTGCGTCCCAAGGCTCCGCTCGTGGGTACCGGCATGGAGCACCGCTGCGCCGTCGACTCCGGCGAGATCTTCTGCGCCAAGCACAGCGGCGTGGTCGAGCATGTCGAGGCCAGCGAGATCCGCGTGCGCACCACCGACGGTGAAGTGGATGTCTACCAGCTTCCCAAGTTCCAGCGCTCCAACCAGGGCGGCTGCATCAACCATCGTCCCATCGTGAGCGTGGGCCAGAAGGTCTTCGCCGGTGACGTGCTGGCCGATGGTCCCTCCTGCGAGCTGGGCGAGCTCTCCCTGGGTCAGAACCTCATGGTCGCCTACCTGCCGTGGGAAGGCTACAACTACGAGGACGCCATCATCCTTTCCGAGCGCGTGGTGAGCGAGGACCTTCTCACCTCCATCCACATCGCCGAATACGAGATCGACGCCCGCGAGACCAAGCTGGGCGACGAGGAGATCACCCGCGAGATCCCCAACATGGGTGACGACATGCTGGCCGACCTGGATGCCGACGGTATCATCCGCATCGGCGCCGAGGTCGGTCCTGGCGACATCCTGGTTGGCAAGGTCACTCCCAAGGGCGAGACCGAGCTCACCGCCGAGGAGCGCCTGCTGCGCGCCATCTTCGGTGAGAAGGCCCGCGAGGTGCGCGACACCTCCCTCAAGGTGCCCCATGGCGCCGGCGGTCGCGTGATCGGCATCACCCGCTTCTCCCGCAAGAACGGCGACGAGCTGTCCCCGGGCGTCAAGGAGCTCGTGCGCGTCTACGTTGCCCAGAAGCGCAAGATCCAGCAGGGCGACAAGCTGGCCGGTCGTCATGGTAACAAGGGCGTCATCTCCCGCATCCTGCCCATCGAGGACATGCCCTATCTGGCCGATGGTACTCCCATCGACATCATCCTGAACCCGCTGGGCGTTCCCTCCCGTATGAACGTTGGTCAGCTGCTCGAGACCCATCTGGGTTGGGCTGCCAAGTGGGGTTGGAACGACGACGGCGACGAGATGGTCGACGGCCCCCTGTATGTGGCCACCCCCACCTTCGACGGTGCCAACGAGGAGGAGATCTCCCGCATCATCGAGAAGGCCAACCACAACCTGCGCCTCCAGGTGCACGCCAAGCTGGGCGATCTGACCCGCGAGGAGTTCATCCCGCAGCTGTCCGTCACCGGTAAGTGCGAGCTCTTCGATGGCCGCACCGGTGAGAAGTTCCGCGAGCCCATCACCGTGGGCCAGAACTACATCCTCAAGCTCTCCCACCTGGTGGACGACAAGATCCATGCCCGCTCCACCGGCCCTTACAGCCTCATCACCCAGCAGCCTCTGGGCGGCAAGGCCCAGTTCGGTGGCCAGCGCTTTGGTGAGATGGAGGTCTGGGCCCTGTACGCATACGGCGCGTCCAACGTGCTGCAGGAGATCCTGACCGTCAAGTCCGACGACACCGCCGGCCGCGTCAAGGCCTACGAGGCCATCGTCAAGGGCGAGAACATCCCGTCCCCCGAGGTGCCCGAGTCCTTCAAGGTGCTGGTCAAGGAGATGAAGTCCCTGTGCCTGAACGTTGAGCTCATGGGCGACGAGAACGCCAAGGCCGCCAAGGACGGCGAGCTGGCACTTTCCGCCGCCGTCGAGTCCGGTGAGGTCGCAGGCTCCCTGCTGGAGGCTTCCCAGGACGAGCTCGATCGCATCAGCAGCGATCTGGCGAGCTTCGGTTTCGGAGAAGAACTGCTGGGCACGTCGCTGCCCTCCACTCGCAAGAGCACCGAAGAGCTGATCGGTGGCAAGAGTGATGATTTCGCGGCATTGGATTCCCTGTTGGGCCTTGGTACGGAAGGAGAGGAGTAGATCATGACTGAGTTCGATGTCAACAACTTCGATCGCATCCGCATCGGCCTTGCCAGCGCCGAGGACATCCGCAGCTGGTCCTATGGTGAGGTCAAGAAGCCCGAGACCATCAACTACCGCACCCTCAAGCCCGAGAAGGACGGTCTGTTCTGCGAGAAGATCTTCGGTCCCACCAAGGACTGGGAGTGCAATTGCGGTAAGTACAAGCGCGTGCGCTTCAAGGGTATCGTCTGCGAGCGCTGCGGCGTCGAGGTCACTCGCGCCAAGGTCCGCCGCGAGCGCATGGGCCACATCGAGCTGGCCGCGCCCGTGAGCCACATCTGGTACTTCAAGGGCTCGCCCTCCCGTCTGAGCTATCTGCTGGACATCCCTCCCAAGGAGCTTGAGAAGGTCCTGTACTTCGCCGCCTCCATCATCACCTGGGTTGACGAGGAAGGCCGCGAGGCCGACCAGGCCATGTTCCAGGAGGAGCTCGAGGCCGATCTGGCCACCCTGGACGAGGAGCTGGAGCGCTACATCGACAGCACCCGCAAGATGAGCGTCGACTACAAGGGCGACGACAGCCCCTATGGTGCCGACGACCGCATCAGCGCCGCCCAGGTCGAGGATGAGATCCTGGACCTGCAGGATGAGTACGACGAGCGCAAGGCCATCCGTCGCGAGGCCCTGGAGCTCTTCAACAAGATCAGCCCCAAGATGCTCATCACCGATGAGGCCGTCTACCGTGAGATGCGCACCTACTATGGCACCTACTTCAAGGGTGGCATGGGTGCCGAGGCCGTGCGTGACCTGCTCGAGGCCCTCAACCTCGAGGAGATCGCCGCTGAGCTGCGCGAGATCATCCGTGACGGCAAGGGCCAGCGCCGCGCCAAGGCCATCAAGCGCCTCAAGGTCGTGGATGCCTTCCTCAAGAGCAACAACAACCACACCGACATGATCCTGGACGTCATCCCGGTCATCCCGCCGGATCTGCGTCCCATGGTCCAGCTGGACGGCGGTCGCTTCGCCACCTCCGACCTGAACGACCTGTACCGTCGTGTGCTCAACCGCAACAACCGCCTCAAGAGACTCCTGGCCCTTGGTGCCCCTGAGATCATCGTCAACAACGAGAAGCGCATGCTGCAGGAGGCCGTGGACTCCCTGTTCGACAACGGACGCCGTGGTCGTGCCATCACCGGTCCCGGCAACCGTCCCCTCAAGTCCATCTCCGACATGCTCAAGGGTAAGCAGGGTCGTTTCCGTCAGAACCTGCTGGGCAAGCGCGTCGACTACTCCGGCCGTTCCGTCATCGTCGTGGGTCCGCAGCTCAAGTTCCACCAGTGCGGTCTGCCCAAGCTGATGGCCCTCGAGCTGTTCAAGCCCTTCGTCATGAAGCGTCTGGTGGAGCTCGAGTACGCCGCCAACATCAAGGCCGCCAAGCGCATGGTCGACCGTGGCTCCGAGGCCGTGTGGGACGTGCTCGAAGAGGTCATCGCCGAACACCCCGTGCTCCTGAACCGTGCACCAACCCTGCACCGTCTGGGCATCCAGGCCTTCGAGCCCGTCCTGGTGGAAGGTAAGGCCATCCGTCTGCATCCGCTCGTGTGCACCGCATTCAACGCCGACTTGATGGTGACCAGATGGCCGTCCACGTGCCGCTGTCCAGCGAGGCCCAGGCCGAGGCCCGCGTGCTCATGCTGTCCTCCAACAACATCAAGAGCCCTGCCCATGGTCGTCCCCTGGCCGTTCCGTCCCAGGACATGATCATCGGTCTGTACTACCTCACCGCCGCCCGCGATGGCTTCCCCGGCGAGGGCCGCGCCTTCATGAGCTTCAAGGACGCCCTGAACGCCTACGATGCCCGCGCAGACGTCGACCTGCAGGCCAGGATCCAGGTGCGCCTCAAGAGGGATACCACCGTGCAGACCGGCCCCGACACCTTCGAGTTCCACAAGGCCGGCACCCGCATCGAGACCACCATCGGCCGCATCACCTTCAACAGCGTGCTGCCCGATGACTATCCCTACATCAACTACACCATGGACAAGTCCCAGATCGCCATCCTGGTGGAGGACTGCTGCAACCGCTACTCCGTGTCCCAGGTGCCCGCGATCCTGGATGGTCTCAAGGCCACCGGTTTCCACTACGCCACCCGCGCTGGCGTGACCGTGTCCGTCTACGACGCCTCCATCCCGCCCAGCAAGGGTGAGATCCTGGCCGCCGCCGACGACCGCGTCGCCGCCATCGACCTGGACTACGAAGACGGTCTGCTGTCCTACGACGAGCGTCACAAGAAGGTCGTCGACATCTGGAATGCGGCGAACGACGAGCTCACCGAGGCCATGAAGGCCAACTTCGACCCGTTCAACCCCATCTACATGATGGCCAACTCCGGTGCTCGCGGTAACATCAAGCAGATCCGTCAGCTCGCCGCCATGCGTGGTCTGATGTCCGACCCCAAGGGCAACATCATCGACCTGCCCATCAAGGCGAACTTACGTGAAGGCCTCTCCGTTCTGGAGTACTTCAGCTCCACGCATGGTGCCCGCAAGGGTCTGGCCGATACCGCACTGCGTACCGCCGACTCCGGTTACCTCACCCGCCGTCTGGTGGATGTTGCTCAGGACGTCATCGTGCGCGAGCACGACTGCGGCACCAACGACGGTATCGTCTACGAGCTCGTGGACAAGAAGGGCAACGTCGACCACAACCTGGTTGGCCGCTGCCTGGCCGAGCCCGCCGTCGACCCCGCCACTGGCGAGATCCTGGCCGAGGCCGGCGAGTACATCAGCAGCGATGCCATGATGCGCGACCTGGTGGCCAAGGGCGTCACGGGCGTCAAGATCCGTACGGTCATGACCTGCCGCGCCGCTCATGGTGTCTGCCAGAAGTGCTACGGCTGGGATCTGTCCAACGGTCGTCCCATCAACATCGGTTCCGCTGTGGGTATCATCGCCGCCCAGTCCATCGGTGAGCCCGGTACCCAGCTCACGATGCGTACGTTCCACACCGGTGGCGTCGCAGGTGCCGACATCACCCAGGGTCTGCCCCGCGTCACCGAGCTCTTCGAGGCTCGTCGTCCCAAGGGCCAGGCCGTGCTCGCCGAGATCAGCGGTACCCTGCAGATCACGGCTGATAAGAACACCAAGACCCTGACCGTCTCCGACCAGGAGGGCAACTTCCGTGAGTACCAGGTGAGCGCCCGCGCCCAGCTGCTGGATGATGTCTTCGATGGTTGCCAGGTCGAGGTCGGCCAGCAGCTCACCAAGGGTTCCGTGAACCCGCATGACCTGCTGCGTCTGACGGACAGCAACACCACCCTGCGCTACATCGTCGAGCAGGTCCAGTCCGTCTACAAGAGCCAGGGCGTCGACATCAACGACAAGCACATCGAGGTCATCGCCCGCCAGATGCTGCGCAAGACCTCCGTGCTCGAGAGCGGCGACTCCGACTACCTGCCCGGTCGTCAGGTCGATCGTTTCGAGTTCGAGAACGAGTGCCAGCGCATCATGCTCGAGGGTGGCGTGCCTCCTGTGGGCCAGCCCCTGCTGCTTGGTATCACCAAGGCCTCCTTGGCCACGGACTCCTTCCTGTCCGCCGCCTCCTTCCAGGAGACCACGCGCGTCCTGACCGATGCCGCCATCGAGGGCAAGACCGATCACCTGCGCGGTCTCAAGGAGAACGTCATGATCGGTAAGCCCATCCCGGCTGGTACGGGCAACAAGCGCTACCGCAACATCGCCCTCACCTACCGCGGCAAGAAGGTTGATGACATCAGCTTCATCACCACGCTGCCCGACTGGGCTCCGGACGAGCTGCGTGAGGTCGAGAGCATGCTGCCCCAGTCCCAGAGCTGGAGCATCGACGGCGAGGTCTACCTGGGCAACATGGGTAGCTCCTATGGCAGCTACACTCCCGCCGCCAGCATGGGTGGCAGCAAGACCCTGCCCTCCGAGATGGCCAAGCTCTACATCTACGACGATCTGGGCGTGTCCCAGCGTTGGGCCAACAAGTTCGCCGAGGCCGGCATCGAGACGGTGGGCGATCTGATCGGCCGCAGCGAAGACGACCTGCTGCGCATCGAGGGCATCGGTGCCAAGGCCATCGTCGAGCTCAAGGAAGGCTTGGAGAAGTACGACCTGCTCTACCTGCTCGACAGCGATGGTGAGCAGAGCGAGCCCGACATCGATCAGCTGCTGTCCATGGTCTTCGCTCCGGACGACTCGCTGCTCTACGGCGATGACATGCC
>JAFRFV010000056.1 GCA_017434185.1 Coriobacteriales bacterium | reverse complement strand
GCCATCCTGATCGTCTTCCTCGTGATGCTCAAGAAGGGCGAGCTGCCCAAGTGGGCCGCCTATGCCGGTCTCGTGATCGCCGCCCTGCTCGTGTTCGTGACCGCCAACTCCTACAACATGGCTGCCCGTCCGGTGTGGAACACCTTCGCCTGGTACCTGTTCATCTTCGCCGACGCCTACCTGATGGGCGCTCTGGCCGCCTGGCTGCTCGCCGGTGTGGCTGGCGATGATCCCAAGTTCTTCGGCAACCAGTCCCTCATCGCCGGCGTTGTGAAGGCCGCCGCCGTCGCGATCTACACCGCCGTCATCGGTGGCATCGAGTTCGCAAGTGTCGGTCACTACTTCGATCCCACCCAGCCCACCAAGGCCGTCGCCGAGACCGGTAGCTACATCTCCCGTATGCTCTCCGGTGACCTGGCAGGGCTCTTCTGGGCCGGTGTGATCCTGATCGGTATCGTCGCCGTCCTCGTCATCGCCTTCCTCAAGAAGGGTGCCGAGGCCAAGGACGTCACGATGTGGGCCGGTATCGCCTGCGCCTGCGCCGTGATCGGTGCCATCTGCTTCCGCGTGATCTTCTTCGCGCTGGGCAGCTCCGTGTTCCTGTTCTACTGATTTCGCTAACTGAGGCGGCCTATCTACCTCGCCTCAGCGCGAAATCCCTTCGAACACGTTGCGATCGGGTGAGTCTCCCCTCCTTCTTCCCCCCTTCACACAAGACTCACTCGATCGCAGCGCTTATCCCAAAAGAAGAAGCCAGCCGCGAAGGCTGGCTTCTTGCGTGTTCGTAACCTGTCCCCGATCACACATTTGTGGAAGGAAACACGTCCCCAATCCACGCTACAGGAAGTAGGCGACGCCGCCTTCGATCAGGGGCTGGAACTTGTTGCCCGGCACGTTCTTGTACAGGCCGTAACCGTTGCGCTCCGTGTGGCCCATCTTGCCCAGCACGCGACCATCGGGGCTGCAGATGCCCTCGATGCACATCATCGAGCCGTTGGGATTCACGCTCCAGTCCATGCTGGGAACGCCGGCCTCGTCCACGTACTGCGTGACGATCTGCCCATTGGCGGCAAGCTGCGCCAGCAGCTCCTGCGGCGCGACGAAGCGGCCCTCACCATGGCTGATGGCCACGGTGTGGATGTCGCCCACCTGGCACTTGCTCATCCAAGGCGAAAGGTCGCTCGCGATACGCGTGCGCACCAGACGGCTCTGGTGGCGGCCGATCGTGTTGAACGTGAGCGTGGGACAGCCGTCGTCCATCGTGCGGATGTCGCCGTAGGGCACCAGACCCAGCTTCACGAGTGCTTGGAATCCGTTGCAGATGCCCAGCATGAGGCCGTCGCGGTCGTTGAGCAGCTCGCGCACGGCTTGCGTCACCTGCGGTGCGCGGAAGAACGCTGTGATGAAGTTGGCGGAGCCGTCGGGCTCGTCGCCGCCGCTGAAGCCGCCGGGAATCATGACGATCTGGCTTTGGCGGATAAGCTCTGCCATACGCGCGGTGCTTTCGGCCACGGCGGCAGGGGAGAGGTTGTTGATCACGAAGACCTGCGGGATGGCGCCGGCACGCTCGAAGGCCTTGGCGGTGTCGAATTCGCAGTTGGTGCCCGGGAAGACGGGGATGAGCACCCGCGGCTTCGCGAGATGAGTCGTAGCAGCCCGCAGGGGCAGGGGTTCGAACGATATCCTAGTGAGCGGCCCCTGCCCCGTGAGGGCTGCTCCGTTCTCAGCTTTGCGGAAGCTCAGTTGTTCCACCGTCTTCCCGGAGCGGCGGTACGGGAAGACGCCTTCGAGTTTGCCCTCCCATGCTTCTTGGAGCGGGGCCAGCGGGATGGCCTCGCCGGGCAGACGCAGTTCGAAGTCCGCGATGGTCTCGCCCACGCTCACGGGGAACATGTCGTCGGTGTACCACAACTCGCCGGTGCGCTCGAGTTCCACCAGGAAGGAGCCGTACATGGGCGTGAAGAGCAGCTCGGGGTCGAGCACCTCACTGAGCTCAACGCCGATGCGGTTGCCAACGCTCATCTTGAACAGGGCCTCGGCAAGACAGCCGTAACCCGGCGTGTAGATGGCGGCAGCGTCGCGCTTATCCACAAGGGACTCCACCAGACCGATAGCGTCGAGCAGACCCTGCTTGCTGGGCAGACCGGTGTTCTCGTCGTAGGCGGGTAGGACCAGGATGAGCTGGTGCTTGGGGGCTTTGAACTCGGGGGAGACCACGGCGTCCACGTCGCCCACGGCGGTGGCGAAACTCACCAGGGTGGGCGGCACATCCAGCTGCTCGAAGCTGCCGGACATGCTGTCCTTGCCGCCGATCGCGCCCACGCCCAGGTCGACCTGCGCCATGAGGGCGCCCAGCAGCGCGGCGGTGGGCTTGCCCCAACGCTTGGGGTCGTTGCGCAGCTTCTCGAAGTACTCCTGGAAGGAGAGGTAGGCGTTCTCACGCTTGAAACCGCTGGCCACCAACTTGCAGACGCTCTCGACCACAGCGGTGTAGGCGCCCACGTACTGGTCGCCGGCGGAAAGATACGGATTGAAGCCCCAGGCCAGACCGCTGCAGGTGTGGGTCTCGCCGGGCACGGGCAGCTTGGCGACCATGGCCTGGTTGCCGGTGAGCTGGGTCTTGCCGCCGAAGGCATGAGCACGGTCGCGGCGCCAACGGTGGAATCGAAGCGCTCGGAGAGGCCCTTGTTGGAGCAGACGTTCAGGTCCGTGAGCACGGAATGCAGGCGCTGCGCGATGGTGTCGCCTTCCCATTGCGTGTCGGGATCCCACTCGATGCCGGGTGTGACCTGCACGCGGGCGTGCTTGGGTGCGCCGTTGGAATCCAGGAAGGCGCGGCTCACGTCCACGATCGTCTGACCCTGCCAGACCATGCGCACGCGGGCATCGCCGGTGACGGTGGCGACAGGGGTCGCTTCCAGGTTCTCCTCGTGGGCGAGCGCGATGAAGGCATCCACGTCTTCCGCGGCCACGGCACAAGCCATGCGCTCCTGGGATTCCGCGATGGCCAGCTCGGTGCCGTCCAGGCCGTCGTACTTCTTGGGAACGCGGTCGAGCTCGATGAACAGGCCCTCTGCCAGCTCGCCTATGGCCACGCTCACACCGCCCGCGCCGAAGTCGTTGCAGCGCTTGATCATGCGGCAGGCATCGCCGCGGCGGAAGAGTCGCTGCAGCTTGCGCTCGCAGGGGGCATTGCCCTTTTGCACCTCGGCGCCGCAGGTCTCGATGCTCTCCAGCTTGTGCGCCTTGGAGCTGCCGGTGGCGCCGCCGATGCCGTCGCGGCCGGTGCGGCCACCCAGCAGGATCACGACATCGCCGGGCGCGGGCGTCTCACGACGCACGTGGTTCGCGGGAGTCGCGCCCACCACGGCGCCGATCTCCATGCGCTTGGCGGCGTAACCGGGGTGGTAGAGCTCGGTCACCTGGCCGGTCGCAAGGCCAATCTGGTTGCCGTAGCTGGCATAACCAGCCGCAGCGGTCGTGACCAGTTTGCGCTGG
>JAFRFV010000055.1 GCA_017434185.1 Coriobacteriales bacterium | reverse complement strand
GTACGCGTGCTGGAACTGCTTGGTGTCCTTCTCGAAACGCGCGAACTTCTGCACGTAACCGTCCGCCTCGAGTCCGGCCGCACGCGCCTGCGCGATGAGCGCCTCGTACTCCACACGGATGTGCTGCTCCAGGTCACGACGCTTGTAATAGCTGCCACCGGCCTTGCCCAGCTCCTTGAGCTCATCGGAATACGACTCGATCACCGTATGGCGCACGTTGCACAGCAAACTCACATCGACGTCGGCCGCCTCCCCCGCAGGGTCGACATCCAGGATGTGATCATGTGCAGCTTGGCGCGCTTCCTGGTAGCGGCCCAGCTCACGCAGGGTCATCACCCATTCGAAGCAACCGATGCGGTCCGCAGGATCCAGCTGCACGAAACGACTCAGCAGCGACTCGGCGAAGACGAGCTCGCGCCAGCGGTCATCCTCCCCCACCCAATTCCAATTGCCGATGCTGCGGCGGATCTTGCTCAAGCGGGACGTGACGGCACAGCGGGTCTCGGTGGTCTCGCACGCGTAGCCCACCATCGGCTGCGGCAGCTGCTCGCAGATGCCCAACGCGGCAAGGAAATAGCGATTCCACAGGTTGATCACCGGCTCCTGCCCCCGGTCGATCAAGCGCCGGAACGACTCGCCCAGCGCCTGCCCGTAGCGCGCGTCGGCCACGACATCGACACCGCGCTCGCTGGCCCGCACCGCGTCCAGATAGACCCGCGCGAGTTCGACCTTGTAGAGTTTCTGCTCGTCCACCATCACCTGCATCAGGCTGGGTTGCGCGGTGAAGCACCGCAGCAGACGGTCCAGGTCGACGCCCGCCGGAATCAGTTGATGGTGGTGGATAAGCGCTGGCGAGAAGGCCGCTCGTGCGAAGTCGACCACGCTCTCGTCATCGAGCGAGGCGGTATCCAGCAGATATTCGAGGCAGACTTGCAGCGGCACCTTGGGATTGAGGAAGAAGTACTGATCCGCCAGACTGTCGTGGCCAAAGACCACTTGACCGGCATTCGCCCACAGCAGGCTCGCGCCCGCGGGGAAGCGCTCCTGCAGCAGGATGCGGGTCTCGACGGGCGTGCCGCTGCACAGGCGTGCGAGCATCGCGATGCTGGGATTGCCCACCAGGATCTTGTAGGCCGCAAGGTACTTGAAGGCATCGCTCATGGCAACGGCGCCGGGCTGGCGGGGCGTGGGCACATCGGCGGTCTTGTCTGCCCAATCATCCCAGATGAAGCTGAAACGCTTACGACGGCTGGGCAGCGCGGCATCGTCGCTTTCGGCGTTGTAGCGGCGCTGGAATTCGACCAGTTGGTACGCGACGCTGATATCGCCCATGCCCAGCTGCCCACGGATGCGTTGGGCGAGCGCCTCGTCGAGTTCGTACAGCGCGATGAGCCGCTCCACCGCCCAAGCGAGCATGTCGCTGCGCAGCTTGAAGGCGAAGGGCAACGTCGCAACGTTATCGACCTTGAAGAACTCGACGAGCAGCGGCATGAGCTGGGATTTCGCAAGTTGGACGGCTTCCTCGTCCGAACGATTGAGCAGCAGCGCGGCGCGGGCATGGCGGGCCCAGAGCTCGAAGTTGCGGTCGTCGTTGGAGAGCAGCAGGTCCATGCTGCGGTCGATGCGCTCGCACAGAAGCAGGGCGAGCTTGGCGGGCAGCTCACCGCGGAGCCAACCGTGCAGGCGCTGCAGCAACACACCGTCGTTGGCAGCGATGTTGTCGACGCACAGCAGCAGGCGACGGGAGTCCTGGGCGTCGTTCACGAGCTGCTTGAGTTGGGACATGAGTGCCGCGAGCTCCGCATCGCTCACCTGGGCGGCGTCAAGGTACACGACGCGATCGCCGCTCTTGCAAGCGTGGACCGCGGTCGAGGCGAGCAGCGTGGTCTTACCGGTACCGCCCTCGGCCATCAGGAAGACGGGGCCCTGGGACGCGAACGCACGCTTGTGGAGTTCGCGGATAAGCGCTTGGTAGTCGTCGCCGCAGAACTGGGCGTCGCTGCAGGCCACCTGCAGGATGGTGGCGGTGTCCGCACGCATGGAGTAGTAGGCGGTCAACACGTCGATGGCGTCGTCTGAAGCGATGTCGACGCGGTTCGCGGCCATGAAAGCAGCATCGATGCCGTAGACGCCGTCGAAGTCGCCGAGCGCGGGCGCGGGAGGCGCAGCGGGTGCAGGGGCAGCAGCCGCGGCGGCCGGATCCGGCAACTGCAGGATGTAGCGACCCGTGCCACGCACGAACTTGATGGCCTCGCTCCCGTCGATGCCCGCTTCCTTCATCTTGGCGCGGATCTGCGCCACGTTCTGCGAGACGTAGTGCCTCTCGTCGCTGGTGAAGACCCCCAACGCGGCACAGACGGCAGCAGGAGTGACGCCATTGCGCCCGTGCTTGAGGAACTGCTGGAAGATGTCGCGTTCCGTTGCGGAGAGTGCCGCGGAGCAGAGGCGCTTATCCGCCGATTCGAAACAGGCCCGGACATCGTCGTAGTACAGCGCGCCGTGAGGCGGGCTGCCTACAGCGATGAGGGTGCGGGTATCGGACTGGTCGTTCACGCTTCCTCCTGGGGTCGAACGCGCTATGCATAGTGTAACCCCGACGCGAGTTCCGTGGGGCGGGCAGGAAGCTCTGATTCTGATTGGATTCTGATTGACGCGTGATTGTACGCGCGCGGGCGCACGTAGACTGGGAGCTGCAGGACGGAAAGGGAACTTGGAGCGAGAACCCGGGAGCCCGAATCCAATCCGGCAGACTTTTTTAAGAGGGACCCAAACAAGTGAGCGGGACAGTCAAAGGAAACACGACGGAAGGGGATCCACATGGGTTACAACTACTACAGCAGCACCGGCAAGCGCGTTGGCAGCAGCGGCACCGACGCCTGGGGCAACAAGGTCACCCGCGGCACCGACGGCAGGGTCAAGGCCTACCACGGCACGGATGTGTGGGGCAACAAGGTCACCCGCGGCACGGACGGCAGGGTCAAGGCCTACCACGGCAAGGACTTCCTGGGCAACGACGTGATCCGCGGCACCGACGGCAAGGTCAAGGGCTACAAGAGCACCGACCTCCTGGGCAACAAGGTGATCCGCGGCACCGACGGCAAGGTCAAGGGCTACGCCCGCAAGAGCTGGTTCTAGTTCGCGGCAGCCGGCACCCGACGGGCATCGACACGGCAGCGGCCGTCACCTGCGCGAGGTGGCGGCCGCTCGCTTCGCCTTTGGGGCTTTTCGCATCCTACAGGCTGCGCTTGCTGCGCCTGATGGCTGCCATCCTGTCGAGGTCGCCGTGTTCGATGGCCTCATCCAGCGCGGCGATGATCCCATGCTTGCAGGCCAGGACCCCGGGGCCCGAGAGGTTGGTCGCGATGGTGTGGTGCGTGTTGAACGAGCAGTCGCATTCCAGATTCTCGACGAAGAGCTTGAGCTCCTCGAGCATCTCGCGCTCGCTCAGCGGGTCGAACTCACCGCGGCGTGCCTCATCAAGCAGCGGGGTACCCGGGAAGAGCGTGAGGCCGCCGGTGCCCACCAGCATGGGCTTGCACTGATTGAAGATCTTGGCGGAGTTGATGGCGTGCTCGCGGCTGTGCTCCCTGCCGGCGACGCCGTTGAGGAACGTCACCCAGTAATCGATGCCCGCCTCTTCCAGCTTGTGGCACTGCTCCAGGATGTCCTGGGAGCTGTAACCCTTGTGGATGCGCTGCAGGGTCCAGTCGTCGCCGCTCTCCACGCCCAGCGAGATCTCGCGCAGGCCCAGCTCCTTGAGGTGCCTGAGCTGCTCGACGGTCTTGTTGCGCAAGTCGGTCACGCGCGTGGCGGCGTAGATGTACTCCATCTGGGGCAGATAGTGGTTGATCATCTCGAAGATGGGGACCAGCTTGCTGTACGGCAGCACCAGCGGGTTGGCGGAAAGCAGCTGGATGGTGCGGGCGTGGGGCACGGTCGCAGCCAGCTCCTTGAGGTCGGCCTCGATGATCTCCATGGGCTGCAGCCCGAACTTCACGTCCCTGTACATGGTGCAGAACTTGCAGCTGTTGTGCGTGCAGCCCTGGGTGATCTGCAGCAGCGGGTAGGTTGGCCAGTAGGGGTTGCGGTAAACGGGTTCGGTGAAATGCATGGTGTTCTCCTTCCTTCAAGCACCCGGTTGGGGTGCTGTGTTCTTATCGACTGAACACAGGATATCCTGCCCGCCGCCCTAAAAACCGTACATTCTGCTGATATGTACGGTGCATTCAGAATCATGGGGACAAGTGCTGCAAGGAGGCGGTCATGAGCGGGGCACGGGACACCAAGCGCATGTTCGCGGACGAACTCGAGACGATGATGGAACGCATGCCGCTCTCCAAGGTACGGGTGGGCGAGCTATGCGCCCGCTGCGGGGTGGAGCGGCGCGTCTTCTACTATCACTTCAAGGACAAGTACGACCTGGTGGCCTGGATGTTCGAGCAGGACCAGCAGGAGGCCCTGACGGTGGGCGCGCCCTACACGGAGTCGCTCTACGCTGCCTCCCACCAGCGTCTTTGGGAGCGCCGCGCGTTCTACCGACGCGCCTTCGAAGAGGACACGCAGAATTCCATCCGTTCCTATCTGCTGGAGTTCAGCACCCGTGCCAACGAACTCGCGCTCAAGCGCTACCTGGCCGTGAACGAGCTCTCACGTGACCGCCTGTTCATGGCGCGTCACTTCGCGCATGGCAACATAGGCTGTGTGATCGACTGGCTGCAGGGCAAGCTGCAGGCAACGCCGGCGCAACTCGCCGCGTACATGTTCGCGGGCATGCCGCGCGAGTTGCGGGAAGCCTACGCCTATCAGCAGGATTGACACAGCCGCTTCCGGGGCGGCCTATTCCGCGGTCCGACGGTCGCAGACAGCCTTGAGCGCGCGCAGAAAGACCTCGGTCTGCTTGTTGGGCAGCACCTTGGGCCAGAGGATGCTGTGACGCGAAACGACGGAGGGGCTCAGCGGGCGCGAGCAGATCTCGTCACTCTCGCCAAAGGACACCAGCTCATCGTAGGTGAGCGCCACACCAACACCGCTTCCCACCAGGAAACGCAGGTTGAGCGGCATGTCGAACAGGGCGACCCTGTTCTGCGCCAGCTTGGCGGAGTTGAGCCATTCCAGCAGGTCGAAGAG
>JAFRFV010000054.1 GCA_017434185.1 Coriobacteriales bacterium | reverse complement strand
TGGTCGCAGTGACGACATCCGTCGCTATCGCGATCTGGACCGCTACCGGAGCGTGCATACAGCGCCGTCGGTGCCTCCGCAGCGTGGGCGTAAGCGCGGGAAGGCTGCGCTTATCTGCACGATCATGATCATGACACTTGCGCTGACGGGAGTGGGCGTGCTCGCCGGGCACATGGCGGAACAGCAGCTGTCGCAGCATCCCCGACAGAGCAGTGGCGTGCCGGCTGCGGATGCCGCCCCCGTCCTGTTGGCTGTGAGTCCCTACGACCAGCGCGATCACTACCCAACAGGTTGCGAGATCGCATCGCTGTATATGCTGCTGTCATACTACGGCGTGGATACCAGCATGGAGGAGTTGGTGGACGCCATACCCAAGGAGCCACTTCCCTATGTGTCCGACGGCGTGGAATTTGGTGGCAATCCCGATCGGGGTTTCGTTGGCAATCCCACCGACGCCCATTCCTTCGGTGTCTTCCAGACTCCCATCGCCCAGACAGCCAATGGGTTCCGCAAGGGAGCCGAAGCAAGGGAGGGCGCGAGCATGGACGACATCTACCGCTGTCTGGAGCAGGGCGATCCGGTGATCACCTGGATCAGCTCCCGTGACGATGGAAGCATCGAATATTATCGCAACACCTGGATCGACTGCAACACGGGAGAGCGCATCCTGTGGCCCAGTTACGAGCATGCAGTGTTGGTCTGCGGCTACGACGAAGGCATCATCTGGGCCTGCGATCCACTCGAAGGCAAACTCGTGCCCATCGATGCAAGCACCTTCGAGAAAGCCTTCGACGACCTGAACGGGCGCATCGTCTGGTACGATGCTTGAGCATGCGTGAGAGCGCGGTGCTTATCCCCTGCACAGCGGAAGATAATAGCAGCGAATCTGCTAAAAATTGCAGTAGTGTAGATTAGCCACGTCTAATCGCTACAATACTGAAGATTCTAGCAGATTATCTGCTATCTTTTGCAGTTGTGTAGGAACTGCGCCGGTTTCGCTATACGCATATAATATGCATATAGCGAACAGGGGGCGATCACGATGGATCAGGCGCGAACGACCGGCGCGATGACGCGCAGACAGCAGGCGGAGATCAGCAGACAGCGCATCGAGCGGGCTGCATTCAAGCTGTTCTACGGAATCGGCTACAGAGACAGCAGCTATACGATGATCGCGCAGGAATGCGGGCTCGGACGTCCGCTGGTGCAGCACCACTTCCCCAGGAAGGAGGATCTGGCTGCCGCGTTCCTGACGCGCGCACTGGAACTCGTCTTCCAGTCGATGGTGCCCCAGCAGAGCGCGAAGCTCCATCCGCTGATCCGCCTGACGCACATCGAGCAGGTCATCTGCGCCCTGCTGCTGACGGACGCGAACATGCGCCGATTCACCCTCGAGGCGTTCTCCAGCCGCAACATCACCAAGCGGTTCGTGCTCGCGAATGCCGATCACAGCGCCCGAATCGTCGGGCGGGAGGACCAGGACACCAGCGAGCTCGCGAACGCCTGCATCAAAGCGTACGGCGGCATCTACGAGCTCATGTTCCGCGCACTGGATGAGGGCATCGAGCTGGATTCCACGGATCTGGCGCTGCAGAGCGTGTCGGCGTTGGCAGCGCTCGCGTTGGACCGCAACCATCAGGACACGACCGCGTTCCTTGTGCGCAACGCCCTCACGACGGAGGATCTGATGGGAATCGTACCCGCCTTCCTCGAAGCCCTCTTGAGGGGATAAGCGCGTCACTCCCACAGCTTGTGCCCGGGCCCGCTCCCACGCGCGGCGCCACTCCCTACTCCGTGCGTAGCGCGACGACAGGGTCCTTACCCGCAGCGATGGTCGCGGGGATGAAGCCGGCGATCAGGTTGAGCAGCACGCTGATGCCCACCAGCACGACACCGGCGGACGGCGGCAGCGCGGCGACGGCGTTGGCTTCGAACACGTTGGCGATGATCCAGTTGATGGGGATGCAGGTGAGCACGCAGTTGGCAACGCCCAGCAGACCGGAGAGCAGGCCCTCTATGAGGGTCTCGGCGTTGAAGATGCGCGAGATGTCACGCCGCGACGCACCGATCGCGCGCAGGATGCCGATCTCCTTGATGCGCTCGAGCACGCTGATGTAGGTGATGATGGCGATCATGATGGAGCTCACCAGCAGCGAGATGGCCACGAACGCGATCAGCACCGCGCTGATGGTGTCGATGATCTTGGTGACGCTGCTTATCATAAGCGCGATCAGGTCCGTGTAGGTGACCTTCTCGCCCTCGCCCGCCTGCCTGTTGTAGGCCTTGATGAACCTGCCCACGGCATCCTTGCCATCGAAGTCCACCGGATAGATGCTGATGCGGTCGGGCTCCACGGGCGTGCAGTACTCGAGCGAATCGAGCACGCCCTGGTAGGTGTTGGGCGCGCCGCCCATCTGCGCCAGCAGCAGGTTGATCTGGCTGGCGGACAGGTCGCTCGTGAGATCGCCGCTCATGAAATCGCTTATGTCCATCTGGCTGTAGAACTCTTCGTAGAGCGCGTCGATATCGAAGTCCATGTTGCCGGCGAGCAGGTCCTGCAGCGCGGACAGGTCGCCCAGCTCACCCATCATGCCACCCATGATGTCCTGGTAGGCCTGCGCGTACGCCATCGCATAGATGGTGCTGTACGCCTGGTAGATGGGATTGTCCGGACCGATGCCCAGTTCGTCGAAGACCTCCTGAGGTGTTCTTTCGGATAAGAACTGCAGGAGTTCCTCGACATCGAATTCGGGGACATCGGGGTCGTCGCCACTGTTCACGGGCGCACCGTAGTAGAGCGCGCGGTAGTCGACGGACTCCGTGACACGGGGCAGATTGGCCGTCGGGTAGTAGGTCTGGTTGGTGGACGAGATCCAACCTATGAAGATGTAGCTCTGCAGCGCATCGGCGGGACGCGAGGGGTCGCTGCCGGGAAGCGTGCTGATGCGCTCGCCGTCGGCGTAGTTGACCGCGTCGCAGAGCAGGGTGCCGTCGTAGTTGAGGAAGCGCACCGTGTAGATGGGCTCGGGCTGCGGGTCGTCGCCGCCGGGTGTGGGGTCGGTGCCGTTGCCGGGCTCGGGATCCGTGCCGTTGCCGGGCTGCGGGTCGGTGCCGTTACCAGGCTCCGGGTCAGTCCCGTTGCCGGGTTCAGGGTCCGTACCGTTGCCGGGCTCCGGATCAGTCCCATTGCCGGGCTGCGGGTCCGTGCCGTTGCCGGGCTGCGGGTCCGTGCCGTTGCCGGGCTCAGGGTCGGAACCGGGTTCGTCGGGCGCAGGAGGAAGGGTCTCCGCGGAATGGTCCTCTAGCGGAGACCCTTCCTCCGAGAGCCCGCCAGATTCGCCCGCCGCCCAGAAGCCGGGACGCGCTCGGGAGGTCGAGGGCTTATCCACCGCCTTCTTGACCTCGTCACGGCCCGTGGCGATCTTCCCGCTGTGGTTGAGTTCCTTGTCGAACTCCTTGCCCGTGAGCACGTTGGTGTTCTCGTTGCCCAGCTGCGCCTTGACCACCGGAGTCTGCTCGGAGACCTCCATCAAGTGGTAGGTGAGGTCGAGCGTGTAGCCGATACCGGTGTTGCCGTTGCTGTCCTCGGTCAGGCGCAGAACGCCCACGACCGTGACCGTGTAGCCCTCATCGCCGGCGAGCATCCCGCGCATGAACTCGTTGTCGTCGCTCATGTCCACCCAGGCTTCGCTCTTGCTCTCCGTCTCCTGCTTGTAGAGCTGGCTCTTGGCGAAGACCGTGTACTGCAGACCTATTGCATCCTCGTACTTGAAGTGCTGCGCGGGATCGTCCAGCTTCTCGCCACGATTGGCCGCCTCCATCACCTTGTCCAGGTGGTCCAGGTCCATCAGGCCCATGCTGTACAACAGGGCGTCGCTCACCTCATTGTGCTTGTTCACCACCAGCACGACCTCGTTCGCCGCATCGGGCCACTCGCCCGCCAGCAGCTCGTAGTCGCGCTCGCGCAGGAAGTCCGCTTGGGGCAGCTGCGTCCAGGCGACGTAGTTGTAATTCGAGATGGCGTTGTCGGTCTCCTTGGCGTCATCCTTCGTCTTGTAATAGAAGCCGGGGCTCACGTGCACCACCGTGGGCTTCGCCTGCGCATCCGCCCCATCACCCGCGCCGGCGCCCGTGCTCGTGCGCGACGTATCCAGGCGGTACACGTGCGGTGAGATGTTGTAGCCGTACTCGACCGCCGT
>JAFRFV010000053.1 GCA_017434185.1 Coriobacteriales bacterium | reverse complement strand
GTGGGGGCGGCGGCGGAATGCTCCTTGCGGGCGAAGACCGTCTGGTACATCTCCGGGTCGCCGGTGTACTGGGTGATGTAGGGAGGCAGGGGTACCTTGCCCGCCGCATGCAGGGCATCGTCCAGGGACATGCCCACGGGTTCGAAGGCAACCAGGCGCTCGCCGTGTGTGCCCGCCATCTCCTTGATCTGGGCACGCAGGACCACCTGGTCGCTGTGCGCCAGCGGGCCGGGGGTGATCTTGAACTCGACCTGCGCACCGGGGCGCAGTCGACGTCCGGGCTTGACCAGGCATTCCCACAGGCCGCGCTCGCGCTCTTTGAGCAGCAGGATCTCGACGGCACCGCCCGTGCCGGTCTTGAAGCCGTTCAGACGTGCGGGCATGACGCGTGTCTCGTTGGCCACCAGCAGGTCGCCCGGGTTGATGTGGTCGATGACGTCGCGGAAGACCTCGTGTGTGACCGCTCCGCTGCGCTTATCCAATACCAGGAGACGGCATGAATCACGCGGGAAGGCCGGGGACTGCGCGATGAGCTCACTGGGGAGCTGATAGTCGAAATCGCTGGTGGAAAGGCCAGCCTGGGCATAGGAAGCGACTCTCTGCTCCATCTCCAGGTCGCGCTCGGTCGCCGCCTGCTGCGCTTCCTGCTTGGCCGCCTTGCGGGCCTCGCGCTCCTGTTCCGCCTCGATCTGCGAGAGCGCGCAGCCGCAGTAGTTCTGCCGGTACATGCCCAGCTGGCGGGAGCGGCGCGTGGCTTCCGGATAGTAGGGGCGGTAGTCCTCGAAGAAAGCCTTGACCCCGGCTTGGGCCGCGGCGGCCTCGAGCTCCTCGCGGATGATGTCAGTGAACTGGTAGGGGCTCACGGAGAGCGTGGTGCCGATGGTGTCGAAGCCGTGGCTCGCGGCGAAAGCGGCCACCTTCTGGAAGCGCAGGCGATAGCAGGCGCGGCAGCGCTCCTGGCGGTTCGCGGCGTGTGGGGCGACCTCTTTGACCCAGTCGGTGGGTGTGTAGGGGAAGCCGATGATGGGGATGCCCTCGCTGGCCGTCCAGTCCTCGATGGTGCTCCAGTGGCGCGCGAACTCATCCCTGGGGTGTATGTTGGGATTGCAATAGGCCAGCGTAACATCGATGCCACGGGCCTTGAGCAGGCGAACCGGCTCAAGGGAGCAGGGGCCACAACAGGCATGCAACAACAGTCTCATGGTTCGGTCGATACCTTCCTCAAGAAAAAGGCGGCCCTCATCGGAGCCGCCTCTCGTACCCCTAATACCAGCTAAGTGGATTAGAGCTTACGGACGTTGGAAGCCTGCAGCTTGCCATTCTGGCCGGTCGTGATATCGAACTCGACGGAAGCGCCCTCGTCCAGGGTCTTGAAGCCATCCATCTGGATCTCGGAGAAGTGAACGAACAGGTCGTCACCATCTGCACGGGAGATGAAGCCGTAGCCCTTGTCAGGATTGAACCACTTAACAGTACCTTGTGCCATGTCTTGCCTTTCTTTCTGCCCCGCGGGGCACTTGCAAACGGCATGCCTCCCAGCCAAGTTGAGCATGCCGCGGATACCCGAGCCCTGATGGACCCACTATGAGCAGTTTAACCATATGGCAAACGTTAGGCAATAATCTATTTTTTCTTCCGTCCAACCCTTTACAAGAAAGGCGCAGTGGAAGATGATTACGCTATATCGTAAACTATTCCGAGTTTACTCGTTTCACACAAGGAGGCAGTCGTATGGCCGATGATCAGAACCTCGTAGCCGCAGAGGAGCAGGCCGCTGAGGAAGTCGCTGAGGAACTCGCTGAGGGCGCCGAGGGCGCTGAAGTCGAAGAGGAGGCTCCGGTCGAGATCGAGGACCTTCCCGATGAGGCGTTCGATTTCGATGACGAGCTGCCTGAGATCGAGACTCCGCCCGAGGTCCACCGCATCGAGGATCCCTCCAAGGCGACCGATTTCGAGTTGAATCACTATCCGTGGGTCGAGTGCAAGAAGGTCTCCGACCGCAAGCTGGGTGACCGCTGGATCCTGAGCGTACGCATCGGTGACGAGAAGCACGTGCATCCCCAGACCAAGGAGCACCTGTTCACCGTGTGCAACGTCTACGTAGCCGACGGCGACAACCGTAACGACACGCTGATCGATCTCATGAAGATGGATGTGGGCGCCAGGCACGACTTCAAGTTCGTCCTGGATCTGCCCGGTGGCAGCTACCTCTACGTGCAGGTCGTCTGCAACAAGCATGGCATCTGGGAGTCCCGCCGCATCGAGCTGCGCGATGACCTGTTCGTCATCAAGTACAACGAGGACTGGAGCGACAACCTGCTCTAGGCGCGCCGCACACACAGTGGATATGAAGGAGGCGGCCACACGGCCGCCTCTTCTTGTTATGAGGGGATAAGGGCTGCACTCCCCCACTACTCCAGATGGCAACTTATCCACGCTCGAAAGTGAGCCCTGTCGCCTCCTCGGAGATCGTGATCATCCCGTTGTCCTCCAGAACGCCATCAATGGGTTCACCATCCACAATCAGGGTGAAGCTGCTCGTACCGTGGGACTCCCATGTTCCATACGAAGAATCATCGCCAGCAGTGAGCTTCATAGTCATGTCTCCATACAGATCCAAGGTGACGGTGTAACCGCCATCCGCCGCAAGCTGCACCGATTCATGGTCGATGACCTCACCATCCTCGATCATGCTGTAGAGAAGCCAATGCCCTTTGAAGAAGGCAGTTGCATTCACATAGTACTTGCTTGTAGTCAGGCTGTTCCCTTCTGCGTCCTCAACGTCAATCCACAGATGATAGGTGCCTTCCTTGGTGGGAGTGAAAGTCCCGGTGGTCTCGGTGGTCATCTGACCATCGTTCTCGAGCTTGGTGGAACTCCAGTTATCACCCCACTGACCCTCCCAGCTCCATGCATAGCTGTACTTGAGGCCAGTCTTATCACCACTGATGTCCGCGCTGTACGTCACTGTTTCGCCTACGTAGACGCTGTTGGGAGCATCGACTCCGTTGAGAGTCCAGGGAAGCGGTTTCTCGCTCACCGTCACGGCGACACGCTCTGCCGTGGCGGTGTTGCCCTTGCCGTCGTCCACGTCGATCCAGACGTAGTAGGTGCCTTTCTTCTTGGCGAGGAAGGAGCCGCTCGTCGCGGTGGTCATCTGACCATCGTTCTCGAGCTTGGTGGAGCTCCAGTTGTCACCCTACTGACCCTCCCAGCTCCATGCGTAGCTGTAGGAAAGGCCGGTGGTATCGCCCTCGATCTTGGCGGAGAACTCGACCTCGTCTCCGATGTAGGCGGAGTCTGTGACCTCGATGCCCTTGAGGGTCCATTCGGGAGGCACCTTGGTCACGGTCACGGCGACGCGTTCAGCCGTCGCGGTGGTGCCCTTGCCGTCATCCACCTCGATCCAGACGGAGTAGGTACCTTCCTTGGCGGCCTTGAAGGTGTCGGAGGTCTCCGTGGTCATCTCGCCGTTGTTACGCAGTTTCGTGGAGCTCCAGTTGTCGCCCCACTGGCCCTCCCAGCTCCATGCATAGCTGTACTTGAGACCGGTGGCGTCGCCTTCGATGATGGCGGAGAAGGGCACATCGTCGCCCACATAGGCGCTATCCTGCACCTCGATACCGGTAATCGTCCATGCGGGAGGCACCTTGGTCACAGTCACCGCGACGCGCTCGGCGGGGGCGGTGTTGCCCTTGCCGTCGTCCACGTCGATCCAGACGGAGTCGGTGCCTTCCTTCTTGGCGAGGAAGGCGCCGCTCGTCTCGGTGGTCATCTGACCATCGTTCTCGAGCTTGGTGGAGCTCCAGTTGTCGCCCCACTGACCCTCCCAGCTCCATGCGTAGCTGTAGGAAAGGCCGGTGGTATCGCCCTCGATCTTGGCGGAGAACTCGACC
>JAFRFV010000052.1 GCA_017434185.1 Coriobacteriales bacterium | reverse complement strand
GAGCCCGTGCCAGCGACCAACGAGCGCAAGCGCGACTTCTGCCTGCGGCATCACATCGCGCTATGGGACGTGCTGGCGGAATGCGAGATCGAAGGTGCGAGCGACGCGAGCATCCGCAACGCGCGGGCGAACGACCTCGCGAGCATCGTACAGGTGGCGCCCATCGAGGCGGTGTTCTGCACGGGCGCGAAGGCGCACGAGTTCTACGTCAAGCTGGGTTGCGAGCAGGCGTGCGGGATGCCGGCGGTGAAGCTGCCCAGCACGAGCGCGGCGAATGCGGCGTGGAGCGTGGAGCGGCTCGCGGCGGAGTACGCGCGCATCTTCGAGCACACGCACGAGTGGGAGCCACCGGTGCTGGATGTACCCGACGTGGTGGCGCTCGAGCAGCGGATCGCCGCGGACGGCATCGCGACGCTGGCGGAGCTCATGGATCGCGCCGGTGCGGCGGTCGCGCATCGCGTGCAGCAGCTGATCGCGGCGAACGGGGACGTTCCCCGCAGTGCTGTGTCCTCTTCGCAGCAGGCGCCCTTCATCCTCATTCTCGCTGGTAACGGCAACAACGGCGGCGATGGCTGGGTCGCAGCGGAGCTTCTCACGGCGGCGGGTGTCGACACCTGTGTCGTCACGACGAAGGCACCCAGCGAGCTCACGACGCAGCCCGCACGCGATGCGGCCCTGCGTGCGGAAGCGGCGGGTGCGCAGTTCGTGGCCACCACCAGCACCTCCGCGCTCAGGGAGCTCGTGCCCAAGGCGACGGTCGTGGTCGACGCGCTCTTTGGCTGCGGGCTGCGTGGCGGTATCACGCGTGAACCCTATGCGTCCTGGGTCTATTCGGTGAATCACTGGATCGGGCATCACACCACGCTGGCCGTGGACGTACCCAGCGGCGTGAGCGCGCAAAGCGGCTACCGCTACCTACAGACGACCCCGCGCATCATCGCAGATGAGACCCTCACGATGATGGTGCGCAAGCCAGGACTCACCGCGCGTGAATGCGGCACCGTACGCATCGCCCCGCTCGCTTACATCGAGCCGCTGCTCTAGCCGCGCCCACGTCCGCGCCCACGTCCGCGTACCCGCGCACCCGCCTACCTTGTGAGCTCACCCTCCACCAGGTCGAGCAACTCCTGGCGTGAGTGCACGCCCAGTTTCCTGTAGATGCTCTTGATGTGGTTGCGCACGGTGTTGTACGAGATGAAGAGCGTGTCCTGGATGCGCACGGGATCGCGACCCTGGGCAAGCAGGGTGAAGACCTCGATCTCACGCGCGGAAAGATCGAGTCTGTGCCCCAGTGCGGCGCATGCCTCCTCGAGGGTCATGCCCTGTTTCTTGGCCTCATCCACCACCCGTGGTGAAAGCGCTTCCTGAACGACCTCCTGGTCCTCCATGGAGATGATCGCCGTGAACATGAGCAGCGCCGCAACCACGACCAAACAGGCCATGGTCACCTTCGAGTCGAAGCCAAAATGTGCCGCCACGAACTCACCCAGGAACATGCTGCACAGCATCAGAGGAATCGAGGTGGAGAAGCGCATGCTGAAGAAGCCGACGAAATCGAGCCCGATCATATTCGAGATATCGGAGGTGGCCACCCATAGGATCGTGAGGAAGATCAGCATGCCCGCAATCGCCACAGCGCAAGACAAATCGCGGTTGGGGCTCATCACGAAGGGCAGCATGAGCAGCGCCGGCGCGAACAGGATCGCGACGGGACGATGGATCACGTTCATGCGCATGTTGTCCATGGCGAGTTTCCCCAGCAGAGCGACGCCAAGAAAGAGCGCGCAGCCAATCAGGAGCGCTTCCTGCGAGATGGTGGGGAGGATTCCGTTGGGCTGCGCGATGCCCACACCCGCGATGAAGGGCATGAGCGCACCATGGATCATGGGCGTCTCCCTGATCATCTTCATGAAGCGTTTCATCGAGGCGCTCTGCTCACCTTTGATGTCCCAGGTTTCCGGCTGGTTGATGTGCAGACTCGTGAAGGGGATGTTCACAAGGGGCAGCAGGCACAGGATAAGCGATCTTACCAGGGGCGTTGGAATCATG
>JAFRFV010000051.1 GCA_017434185.1 Coriobacteriales bacterium | reverse complement strand
TCTCGCCCCGGGTCACCAGCTGATCGATGAGCTCCTTGCCCTTCTCGCCGGTCATGGCCGTGGCACCGATACGCGCCAGGAAGATGGTCTTGAAACCCTCACCGATGTGGCTCATGTCATGCTCGTTCTCTGTATGCCTGCGGGCTCCGGCCCGCGTGCGATGCGCTTCCACACGCGCTTATCTTACTATAATAAAAGAAATGCCAGTAGCACACCATCAGTTCGTTACCGTAGCTGCAGACGATGTATTCGTGGATAAGCCCCGCAGTGCCACGTTCAAACCCGCGGATGCGAGTATAATCAGCGCATCCGCGACGAAAGGGGCATCATGAACATCGCTTGTTTGGATCTTGAAGGCGTGCTGGTTCCGGAGATCTGGATCGCGTTCAGCGAGGCTTCGGGGATTCCCGAGCTCAGGCGCACCACGCGCGACGAACCCGACTACGACAAGCTCATGCGCTGGCGCATCGCCCTGCTTCGCGAGCGCGGACTGGGCCTGAAGGAGATCCAGGACGTGATCGCCACCATCGACCCGCTTCCCGGCGCCAAGGAGTTCCTGGATGCGCTGCGTGAGTTCACGCAGGTGCTCATCATCTCCGACACCTTCGAGCAGTTCGCCAAGCCGCTCATGCGCAAGTTGGGTTGGCCCACGCTCATGTGCAACTCGTTGGTAGTGGGCGACGACGGCATGATCGCCGACTTCCAGATGCGCGTGAAGAACAGCAAGCTGTCCACCGTGCGCGCACTGCAGAGCGTTGGCTTCGAGACCTTCGCCGCCGGCGACAGTTTCAACGACCTCGCCATGATCCAGGCCGGCAAGGCGGGCTTCCTGTTCCGCAGCACGCCCGCGATCGAGGCCGCCTATCCGCAGATCCCCGCGTTCCAGGAATACGATGAGCTGCTGGCCGCCTTCAAGGCCGCCATGGCGTAACCGCAACCGAGGAATGTGACGGAATCGCCCTCTGTGGCATCCCAAATCATCGACAGTTTTCGGCACAAACGCGGGCGATAAGCGCGGCGCCTCCCAGGGACGCGAGTTCGTGGCGCAAGCGCGCAGCGTTCCCGCGGCATGAGTCGTTGGCAAGCTGCGTGAGAGCGGCTTCGATCGCATCGGGCGTGAACTCCCTCAAGCCAACACCCGCGCCGGCTCTCTCGAGACTGCCCGCGTTGTAGAGCCGCTCGAACACCTTGCCGGGATACACCATCTGCGGAGCCCCGTACGCAAGCGCATCCATCACCGAGTTCTGACCGCCGTGGTTCACGAACGCGACCGCACGTGGCAGCAGTGCGCTGAAATCGAAGCGCCGTGCGACATGCAGATTGCCGGGCACGGTCTGCGCGGCCTGGGCAGGGTCGACACCAGCCAGATACACGTCGAGGGAAGTGTGCGCTGCGACCGTTTGGACAGTGTGGACGAGCGTCTTCTGTGGCACCGTGCCCGTTCCAAGATAGAACACGAGCACATCACGCTCGACCGCATCCCCCGCCTCCACCGGCTTCGCATCGAGGAAGCCGCAGAACTGCACATGCTCGCCTTCGATGGGTTCGAGTTCCGCGCAGCTTGGGATGAAGCGCTCGTGCACGCGCTCGAAGAGCTCGAGCGCGGATTCCACGCTGGGAAGCCCCGATTCCTGCAGCAGGCGACGCACGCCCGCCGCTTTCGCGGGATCGCTCGCATACGATGCCTGTGTGGGATACGAATGCGTCCCGAAGACGGCGACGCCTTCAGCTTGCGCCGCGATAATCGCAGGCAGACTGAACTCGGAATACACGGCGTCGATGCCCTCACTGCGGATGGATGCGCGCAGCTGTTGCACGCTTTCCGCCAGGAAACCGTACGCGAGGTTTCCCGTGAGCCACAGGACCTCTTCGAAGCTGTGCACGGGTTTGCGGCCGGCGATACCCAGCTTCTGGGCGAGCGGGAACGTGCGCTTGGCGATTGCCATGGGCGCACCCAGTGGCGACGGCACCGGCAGCTCGAGCGTACGCGGTGCGGCGGCATCGTGGCAGTTGCCGTCGGCCGCCATGCCCAGCACGACTTCGTGACCAGCCGCGATGAACGCCCGGGCGATCCGTTGGGCACGAGACCATGGCCCGGCCATGGGCGAGAGTGCGAACATGGGAACGATGAGCAGCTTCATGGGGCGCGACTCTTGCTTGGGATTCCTCCAACGGAATGATAATCCACGATGCAGGCGTTGTATAATCCCAGGCACGAACAGTGTGTCATGGGAGAACAGCATGCAACGACCTCGAATCAGCATCAAGACCGGAGCCGCCATCATCGCGCTCGCGTTCCTGCTCGCCATCGCCAGCGTGATCCTGGGTTGCGGCAAGCAGGATGCCACCCCGGCGCCCGCCGCACCCAACGCACCCGCGGCTTCCACCAGCAGCCTCTACTTCACGCAGCAGGCGGTCCGCCCCTCCCCCGGCTGGGTCTGCGACCTCGATGCGGCCAAGGACCCCGACTGCAAGCAGATGATCGTGGTCGCCGGCGTCGACAAATCCACTGCGTACATCACCATGCACGAGCGCGATGCCCGGGGCAACTGGCAGCAGCTCATCGCGACACCGGGCTTCATCGGTCTCGATGGCCTGGGTCCCGCCAACATCAACGATTGCTACACCCCCGTGGGCACCTTCACTGTGGATGCCGCCTTCGGTCTCGCCCCGGACCCCGGATGCAAGATCCCCTACAAGCAGGTGGACGACAGCTACTACTGGAGCGGCGACGCGCGTCCGGGCATGCACTTCAACGAGCTCGTGAGCGTGAACGACCTACCCGACCTCGACGTGGACGAATGCGAGCACATCGCGGATTTCGACTATGCCTACCAGTACGTCCTGAACATGGGCTACAACTCGGAGTGTATTCCGGATAAGGGCTTCGCGTTCTTCTTCCACAGCTTCCGCTACAACCGCCCCTACACGGGTGGTTGCGTGGCCGTGCCCGAGGACATCATGATCTTCATCATGCAGCACATCGAGCCGGGCTGCCGCTTCGTCATCGACTCGCTCGACAACATGGGCGGCGACCTGGACGCCTAACGCCCGCCGCTCGCGCAGCCAGCCAGCCAGCCGCGCGCCCAGCGCGATCAGTCGCCCACCTGGGACATGTGGCGCTCCGCATCCGTGAGTTCGTGCCCCTGCACGAGCTCATGACCCGCTGCGATCATCTCGTCGAGACTCATGCGGCGCCCCGTGCGCAGAGCATCGGTGATGGTCTCGTGGTAGACGTAGCGTGACCCGTCGTATGAGATGTAGATGCCGTTGCTGATCACGCTCAGCGGACCGAAGGCATCCCTGTCCATCGAGATGATCGCGACACCGCTCTTGCCCAGGTCACCGAGTCCGCCATAGTAGGCTTGGATCTGGTTGCTGTTCGTGCGGTGGTGCGCCCACCTGATGGGTTGCAGCACGGTGGGGCTCGCATCCAGCACCTCGCCGCTCGTGCCCGAAACCAGCATGCAGCGTCCGAACGCATCCTGCAACAGCAGGTCGCCACCGATGCCATAGCCCAGGTACTGCACGGCAGCGGGCGTCTGGGTGGTCTCCCACAGCAGCTTGCCCGTACTCAGCTCGAAGCAGCGCAGCGCGCCGTCGGTGCAGATGAACGAGAACGCCTTCCCATCAGTCGAAAGACAGGCGGCACTCGCCCTCTGGCGGTAGTTCACCAGCTGATAAGCGCTGAGCTCACAGTCGATGGCCTCCCCCGTCGCCGCATCATAGAGTTCGAAGGCGCCCACTTCCTGCCCGTCCGGCTGGCTGCAGACGATGATCCGCTGCCCATCGCTCCATGCGGCGACGGCATTGGGTGTCTCGATCGACGCACGCACGGGGTCACCACTCGTGTCGTTGGGATCGATGAGCATGACCCGGTCCCTGCGAGCGATGTATCCGCACAACAGCAGCAGCGGATCACCGCCGTCGACCCCCTTGATGAAGTCGATCCTGTCGACCATGGTCACGCCTTCGAGCGTCGTGATCAGCTCGGTCTCGCTGCCGTTCACATGGTAGAGCCCGGTGGGCATGTCCCACATGCCGCTTCCAAGCAGGAAGTAGACATCGTCACCCTCGCCCATGGCGTAGTACGCGTACTGCCGCTCCTTCGACGTGTAGCCCTCGAAGTCGAAGAGGTCGATGCGGTGAACGGGGTCCAGCGTCGTCGCATCGTAGAAGAGCAGATCGTCCGCCTCCTGCAGCATGAAGATGCTGTCGTTCCAGTTGATCTCGCGCGTCGCCCAGAAATCGGGAGAGACATCGGGCGCGACACCTGCCAGCTGTCCGCTTCCAAGCACGTCCTCCGCGATGCCGAAGCGATGCACGATGCGCTTCTGCGTCTCCATCCACAGCGAACAGTACACATGCCCATCCAACTCGATCAGGTCGCCGTAGCGCACGGTGCCATCGGCCAGCTTGACATCGTAGACCGACCCGCCCTTACCGGCATCGGACTCGTGGGGGTTGCGGCTCATCACCAGGCCGGATGCCGTGGTGAGGAACAGACGCTCCCTGTTGCGCGCATGGGCGATCAGACAGTCCTGGAAGGGGCTCTCGCTCGTGAGCTCGAACACCACCTGACCACTCGTCTCGTCCAGCAACAGCATCTTGTTGCCCAGGAGCGCCACCACCTGGCGACGGTCGTCGTCGTAGAAATCCCAGGTACCAAAGGCGCCCACGGCGTATCGGTACGTGTTGCCCGCCAGGTCGAAGCCCCGCTTGATGACATCCTCGTGGCTCCACTGGAGCTCGAGAGAGCCGTCATAGGCCTCCAGGCTCGTGTAATGGATGCCGGCATCGTGGTCGAATCTCTGCGACACGACCACCACGAGCCCATCCACCATCGAAACGGAACTCACGGCCTCGTAGCGGGTCATCTGCTCGCGGAACGAGCCATCGGCGACCGCGATGTCGTAGATCATGCCCCAGCGACCCATCAGGATGCGCGAGCCGTCGGGGCTGAACATGATCTGGGGGTACTCGTCCATGGAGTAGATCATCAGATCCCTCTCCGTGGATTCCACGCTCATCTGGATGTCGTAGTGGCCGCCCTGGGTGCTGTCACCCCACGGCGTCATCGTATAGCCGGGCATCTTGTAGCTGGCCACGGTCTGGCCACTGTCCACATCCAGCAGGATGACATCGAGTTCGAGCTTGCCATCGTCGGGCTCGACCACCACGGCGGCGGTGCGTCCATCGGGCGAGATGGCGAGCGCGCTGTCGCAGTTGTGCACGTTGGGCATCTCACGCGACCACAGCATCTCGCCACTGTGCGCATCGACTCAGCCCACGAGGCCCCAGAGCACCACGACGACCTTATCACCATCACCGGCGAACTCGACGCCCGCGAAGACCGCGGAGATCGCCGTCTTCAAGCCCATCTCCTTCTCTGCATTGAAGCGGCAGATCAGGTCGTTCGTACGCGTGTCACGCACCTCGAAGAAGCGATCGCTCGCCACCGTCAGCTCCAACCCGGTGCCATTGGTGGTGAGACCCTGGTCATCGGACCTGCTGATGAGCCCGGATTGCGAGTAGCAACTGATCCATTCGTTCTCCTGGGGATAAGCGCCCAGACTCCGTTCGAGTGCGAGCTGGGCCGCGGGCACGAAGGGGCGGTCCTTGCTGGTGGAGCTCTCCGGCAGTGCGGAGAGCGCGACCTGGATCGCCTGGTAGCGGTCGCCCTGCGCCAGCAGTGTGGCGGACTCCGATGCCAGCGAGGCGGATTGCTCCAGCTGGATGCGCTTGTAACTCTGGCGGATCTGGATCCGCTGATAGGTGGCGAAGCTACCAAAGGCCAGCGAGACCGCCGTCACCACGCTCGCGATGCCCACGATGGCGCGCGTGCGGCGCTGACGCTCACGCTGTCGCAGGTCGTCGAAGCCGCAGCCGATGATGGGCGCGATCACACGCAGGCGCTCCAGGTTGAACTTGGAGCGCTTCAGGTCGCTGAAGTCGGCGGCAAGCGGTTCGCTGTCCACCTCGCGCACACTGCCATCGGGTGCGACGACGGTGCGCGATAGCAGCAGCGGCGGGAAGCTCTCGTCCGGCTCGCCCTCCACCAGCGCGACCAGGATGCGATCGCGTCCGTGGTAACTCGCGTAGGTCTCGACCTCGCGCATGACCCAGCGACTCTCGCGTGTGCGCTTGCTGCAAATCACCACCAGAAAGCGTGCTGTCTTCAGAGCATCCTCGATCTGCTGCGACAGCGAGCTCGCCGTGGGCAGCTCGTCCTCGTCTCGGAAGCAGCGGCCCAGTTTGCGCTTATCCCCTGAAGTACCCGCGGTACCCGCAGCCTCGCCCGCGGGGTTCACGATGCCCTGGAACTGCTTGGGCACCTTGAAGCCCTCGATGGCGCGCTGGATCCTGACCGCGGCTTCACGGTCGAGCGGCAGATGGCGGTAGCTTATGAACGCCTCGTATGTGTAGTCGGTGCACTCAACGGCTCCCGGGATATGCGTGCTGCAGTGTGGACAGAAGACGGCGTCGTCGATGATCTCCCTACCGCATGCCGGACACTGCATTCGCACGCTCCTATTCGATTCCCAGATGCTTCACGGCCCAAGCCCGCATGAGATGCTTCTGGATCTTGCCCGCGGCATTCATGGGGAACTTATCCACGAACTCGATGTAGCGGGGCACCTTGTGACGCGCGATGTGACTCACGGCGTACTGGCGCATCTCGTCCACGGTGGCCTCCTCGCCTTCCATCAGGATGATGCAGGCCATGGCCTCCTCGCCGTACTTCTCGTCCGGAACAGCGATCACCTGGCAGTCGCTCACCTTGGGATGCTCCAGGAAGAACTCCTCGATCTCCTTGGGGTAGATGTTCTCGCCACCGCGGATGATCATGTCCTTGAGGCGGCCGGTGATCACGTAGTTACCCTGGCCGTCGTTGCGGGCCAGGTCGCCGGAGTGCAGCCAGCCGTCCGCGTCCACCGTGTCACGGGTGGCTTCGGGCATCTTGTAGTAGCCCTTCATGGTGTTGTAGCCGCGGCTGCAGAACTCGCCGTTCTCGCCATCGGGCACTTCGAGGCCGGTCTCGGGGTCGATGATCTTGCACTCGACATGCGGGAAGGCGTAGCCCACGGTGTCGGTGCGGATGTACTCACTGTCGGTCCACGCGCTCATGGTGGAACCAGGCGAGCTCTCCGTCTGACCGTAGACGCTGATGATGCCGGTCATGTTCATCTCGTCGGGCTGCGCGGCACGGCGCATGAGCTCCGGCGGGCAGCCGCTACCGGCCATGATACCGGTGCGCATGTAGCTGAAGTCGGTCTTGCGGTAGTTCTCATGGTTGAACATGGCGATGAACATGGTGGGTACGCCATTGAAGCAGGTGATGCGTTCCTGGTTGATGCAAGCCAGGCTCGCCTTGGCGCTGAAGTAGGGCATGGGGCACATGGTCGCGCCGTGCGTCATGCTGCTGGTCATGCTGAGCACCATGCCGAAGCAATGGAACATGGGCACCTGGATCATCATGCGGTCCGCGGTGGACAGCCCCATGCGGTCGCCGATGCACTTGCCGTTGTTGACCACGTTGTAATGGGTGAGAATGACGCCCTTGGGGAATCCGGTGGTGCCACTCGTGTACTGCATGTTGGCCACGTCGTCGGGGCGCACCTGCGCGGCCAGGCGCTCGACCTCCGTCAGGGGAACGAGG
>JAFRFV010000050.1 GCA_017434185.1 Coriobacteriales bacterium | reverse complement strand
GTGCCGAGCCGCGAGGCCCTGACAACGCAGCAGTCGCTCACCGAGCTGATGGTGCAACAGCTAGTGTCGGTGCATCTGGCGCGGACGTTCGTCGGCTGGGGCGTCGTCCATGATGACAAGGCAGACAGGGATGTGGGATCCATCGGCATCCAGTTCAACAACTATCTCGAGCGAATCTGGTACGCCTTCGGCCTGCATCACTCGCATGGCAAGTTGGGTGTATGCAAGCACTGCGGCCGCCTGTTCAGCGCCGACAAGGAGCGCAAGAGCACCAAGGTCTACTGCAGCAAACGCTGTCAGGAGGCCGAGAAGGATGAGCGTGCCAAAGCCCGCAGGAAACGGGCAAAGGCCGAGGCGAGAAAGAACGAAACTTCGAACTAGTACTTAGGAACTTGGGAAGTTGAGAAGTTCCTAAGTTCCCAAGTTGAACGCTTCATTGGTTGATGCGTAAGGCAGATCGCATCTTTCGGGATTATCGAGGATTCCCATTCGGGATTTTCGAGGAATGACGCTTGGCTCTAACTCGATACCAGCGATTGCATTTAACGAGCCATCTCGTCTTTTGTCAGCACGAAAATGGCGATTAAGGGTGGTGCTTTCGGCATTCTCGCAAATTTGTCACCCTTAAACACGCTCTAACAAGAACACTTCGCCGGCTAATTCCCGGCAACGGGGATGGTCACCTCGCAAGCCCAGTCTTTCTTGAAGGCATCTTTTGTCTTCCTAAGCCGCCAGTAATCCCGCCAATACGCCCACCATTTCTCGGCAGCCGCTTCTATCTCTTCTTCCGTGTACTTCCCCTTTTGCCCGACGACCTCCAGCTCGTCCCCTCCGACGATGAAGCCGACCTCATCGCATCGGGCGCAGACGAGGTGCTTCGCTGCCGCAAGCGTTTGAGGGCCATCGAAACTCTTGACCGACACCCGATTCTTGTAATCTCCTAGCAGCGACCCGGCTCCTTCTCTGTCGTCGAATGCCAGGTCATACGCATCGATATCGAAGAGGATGGAATCGTCGTCGCGGAAGCGCCCGTGCCAGCCCTCCTCGTCGAGGTTGTCCAGGAAGACCGCGAAGGCGTGGCCGCGGAAGCGGACGGCCAGGACATCGGTGGTGTGCGTCTCTTGCTCTGGCTTCGATTCATCGTAGAGCAGGACGTCGCGGAACTCAACCTGGACGATGTCACCCTCTATGTCCCAGCACCACCATGACCCGATTTCGGATATGGCGTCCGCCAGCACGTTGAGCGTATGGGCGTTCACGGTACCTCCCTCCATTCTGCTAAACCACGGCTCGCTGGCCAGGATTACCTGACGTGCGGTGCTACGCTTTTCAGTCGGCAAGTTCGAACGACGGCACGAGGTCGTGGCTGCGGTATTCGCTTCCGTACCAGAAGTCCGTCTCCCTCTCCCTCGCAATAATCAGCGGGCGTTGTCGATGGCGACAATCAGCTCGTTTGCCCATGCAACCGCATCTTTGGCGGTCGCCATTACATCAAGGCCTTCGGCTTGTGCATCGTACAGTCCCGTCCAGCTATCGTCAGCAACTATCGATGGCGGCCATTGCTGCTGCTTACGGTATGCAAACAGGCGCAGGCAGGTTTCACGAGTACGTTGCAGATCCACGTCGCCCAGCTTGCAGATCACCTGCAAGTCAATCAAATCGTGCGCCCGCTCGCTCCCCGGAGCGCTCACGGCATGGAGCTTCTGGGCAATCTGATGGTGAAGTGCCATGAGCGGCGAAAGACCGGGGGAAGGGAGCCCGACAGCTTCGAATAACGCGGCGACGTCGTCCGCGAGTCCGTACTCGACCTCGTCGGCATCTCCGATTTCGTCGTGTCCAATCTCGAGCGGGACGGTAAGCCATGATTTCCCGTTGTAGGACAGCTTCACGTCATACGGTTGCATGACGTACTGCTCGGGCACCCCTTCGGGGTGCGCGGGGCTCCTCGGCACAACGTGCCCCGTGAAGCCGCACCAACCCACTGCCAATCGCTCATCAAGCATGTCGACAAAAGTCTCGACATCGTGCACGCGCGCGGTGTCCAAGTCGGTGGTGAACCTGGTCGCGGCATCACCGAAACGCAACTTGAGAGCGCTACCGCCCTTGACGACCCCCTCGGGCAGCATCTGGCCCACGATGGCGTTGGCCATTGCAATGCGCGCCTGCAGGTAGTCCGCGCCGAACGCTCTCTTAATGGCCTCGTCGAGGTTTCGCCTGCTATTGGGCGTTTTCATTGCCATCGTTCAGCTCCTCCAAGAGTTCGCTTTCTTCCCTTGCGCTGATGAGCCCCAGCTCACGTGCGCGTCTTGTCGCGTCCGCGAGTCTGCTCGTCATCATGGTCGTTCTGCAGGATCGGATTGCAGCCGGAATCGTCTGGGAAGGGATGCCCTCGTACTTCGTCGTGTCCCCGCATCCCCGGCGCTTGACCACCTTGATGGAGGCGGGCAGGCTCTTTCTCACGCGGTTGGGCGTTGCGACGTAGACCCTCGCAGGATTCGTCGGAGCCAGCTCGTGCATGGCGATGACGGACTCTCCATACAGGTAGGCACCCGGGCCGACGAGCGCGACGCTATCGGCATATGCGTCGTATCCAGTTGGCACCCAATGCTTGATGCGGTAGACCCCGTAGCCTATCCTGGTGAGCCGGCCGTCCTTCGCGATGCGAGACAGCTCCTTGTCGGACGCCCCGACACCTTTCGCCTACTCGGATGTCACGATCCCGTAGTTGTCTGCCGCGATTTCATATATGTCATCGTAAATAGTCATGGCAACACCTTACCATATTTGATGAGGTTTTGACATATACAATAATGAAGCCTTGTTTTTCTATGGTAGTACCCCCTCTAAAGGCTACTTTTGCTGACTCAGGATCCTGTCCATCGCCTCGGCGGCGGCTATCTCGTCGGCGTCGAGCGCGTGTGCGTAGGTGTTCATGGTCATGGATATCTGCGAGTGCCCGAGTCGGTGCTGCGCCGCCTTGGGGTTGACGGCGCCTTGGATGAGCGTCGCCTGCGTATGACGCAGCTCGTGGAGCTTCAGGCCCTCGTAGCCCTTGCCGCGCGTGACCTCCTTGCCGTTCATCCTGTTGGTGCGCACGTCCTTGGTGAACGTGCCGAAGCCGTTGTCGACCGAAAAGTTGCGCCACCAGCGCGCGTAGTTGTTCGGGTCGATGAACTGCCCGAGCTCGTTGGCGAACACGGGCGTCTCGTCAGTCTGGGGAAGCCCGATTGCCGCAAGCTCGTCGGCCTGCCGCGCCTTCCATGCGCGCAGGACGTTGGCCATGCGGCCTTTGATGGACACCCAGCGCTTGCTCTTCTCCGTCTTGGGCTCGCGCAGGTTCTTGTCGGTGTCGTACTGGTGGGCGATGAAGAGCCGCTCGCCGTCGAGGTCGACGTAGCCCCACATGAGGCCGAGCATCTCGCCGCGCCGCATGCCGGTTGCGATGAGCAGCATGAGCCCGGTCGCATGGGCGCCGCCTTCTGCCTCGGCGCAGTGGAACAGCCTCGCCGCCTCGTCGGGCGTGAGGCTTTTGCGCGCCTCCTTCGGGCGCGGCCTCGGGAAGGGCACGAGGTCGACCGCATTGCGGGGGACGATCTCGTTGAGGTAAGCGTCCTGCATGATCTGGCGGAGCTTCTGGTGCGTCTTGTGCAGGGCAGATTCGGAGTAGCGACCCGTCTTGCGCGCCTCCGCCTCGATGGTCCGGACCATTCCGGGCGTGAGCTTCGCCAGGGATATGTCGCCGAACAGGGCGCAGATATGGTCGATGTCGAGCGCTTCGCGCTTGTACGACAGGGGACTGATGGACGGGTCGCCCTCGCGGAGCTCGTGGAAGCGCCTGGCGTACTGGGCGATGGTCTGGTTGGCAGGGTTCGAGCCCTGCTCGTATTCCTCGATGTAGGCCGCCAGAGCTTCCCGGGCGTCGCCCTTGGTTCCGTGCACCGTGCGTTTCGGTGCGCGTTTGTACCGGCCTTGCTCGTCCTTTTCGCCCAGGTAGAACGTGATCTTCCACGTGTTGCGGTAGCGCTTGTCCTTCTCGATTACCCCGGAACCTCGGACTTTGGGCATCTGCTTCTCCTCTTGCTCGCCCACTGCTTCTTGGGAAGGAGGGAAACCTTATTAAAGGAGGTTTCCCTCCTTCCCAAGACCTTGAGGCGATGATAGCATAATTCACACCCAGATTCACCCCCAGACGGGTGTGAACTGGGGGTGAACGCGATGGCAATCGATGTTAATCTGTGTAAAACTATGCCATTTACCTGCGGTTATGCAAAACACCGATTTTGATGGATTGATATCGATTATCAGGAATACCACGACCTCATAACCCGGAGGTCGTTGGTTCAAATCCAGCCCCCGCGACCAAGAATTCTCAGGTCAATCGCTGATTTTGCGATTGGCCTGTTTGTTTTCCAGGTCGTTGAAGGACCATGTCGAACAAGATGACCACGCTGTTCAGGTACACTATTGGAATGGCATACGAGCGATGGACCCATCGGGAGGAGCGTGGTGGGATAATGGCGTTGGTATGTAGGATAGCCGGCCATTCATGGAATGGTTGCACCTGTTCCCGCTGCGGGGAGCACCGCGATGAAGGACACAAGTGGTCCGCCGGCAAACGCGAGAGCGCGAAGTTCGACAGATTCACCTGCGAGATCTGCGGGCGCGCCAAGAGCGTTCCCCATGACTTCGAGAAACTCGACGACTGCCATCTCAAATGCAGGGTCTGCGGCCTCGAGAAGGAGGCACACGTGTGGAGGGGGTGCGTCTGCGCTGTTTGCGGGGAGACAAGGGAGATGTCCCTGTTCGGCACGGTTCCCATCCGCAGCAGCACGACGGGCAACATCATCGGCTCGAAGTGCCCGTCACCTCGCGAGGCCGGGCACAAGGGACCCTGGGTCAGAGACCCGAGCAATCCCTGCATCATCGTTTGCGAGGTGTGCGGCAAGAGAGCTTGGGACCATGATCTGGTCCTGGTGAGTGGCGAGGCTGGCGTATCGCCCGGTGGAGGCGCGACATTGGACTTCGGCTCCGGCTGGAAATGCAAACGTTGTGGTGAGAGCGTTGGTCGACGAGGGAACACCTACTGCGACGAGGAACAGGGCTGATCGCCGGGAAACGCGAAGGAGAATCGAGGGACACCATGGGACTGTTCGACCCGATCTGGAAGACCGACAAGGAGGAGAAGATCCCCAAGGCCATCGCGGCAGTGCAGAAGGAGGCCGATCCCGCCAAGCTCGAGACCATCGCGACGAGCGCGCACTTCGCCAAGATCCGCTTGGCGGCATGCGACAGGATCAGCAGCAAGGACACGTTGGCGGAGATTGCCAAGGCCAGCGATTGCGATGTCGCATGCCAACTGCTCGATCGTCTGTCCGGCCGCGACGACCTGCTCATGTCGGTCGCCGAGTGCTTCGCGAACGCGTACAACGCCAGGCTGCTCGTGCCCCTGCTGGGCAAGGTCGAGAAGCCCAATCTCGAGAAACTCATCAACATCACGTGCGCGATAGTCGACCACCGGAAGCGCGACGGGAAGTTCTTCCGTGACATCGACGGATACGAGCGCATATTGGAATCGGTGGGACGCGCGGCCTACAAGGCATACGGGGACAAGGCGAAGGCCTCGGCGCTTATCGAGCAGTGCGTGGCCGGCTGGAACTATGCGATGAACTCCAACAACTCCGCCAAGGCGTCTTTCGAGACCGTGATTGGATGGCACTCCCCGGTCATGCGCGAATTGGAAACCGCGTTGCCCAAAGACCCCAAGGGCCAACGCAACTACATCAATAGATACAAGAAGCAGGCGGATAAGGACGGCGAACTCCACTTCACCCGAGCGCGTGAAGTCCTCGGCTGCTGTCTGTGCATCGAAGCCCTGCGCCCCTATGCGTACGACGTCTATCAGGTGGTGCATACCGATAGACTCCGCTGCGACCTGAGCGGCCTTGAAGGCAAGCCGGACCCGCTGCGCGACGCGCGTGCCAGGCATGAGAGGACATGCGTGCGCTGGAAGGAGTCGGCACAGAAGCTCATATCCCTGGCGATGAATCAGCCGGAGCTCATCTACCCCGTGCGGGGTCAGCTCGCACAGGCCATCAACGGTGCGAAGGCGCAGGTGAGGGAGAGGAAGCAGGTGGGCTACAAGACGGTTCACCAGAGGGTCGCGCCGGATGCCCCGGACGATTGGACCGAAGCGCGCAAGGTGCCGGACTACGCCTTCAGCACCAAGAAGACGCCGATGGGCCTCGTCTTCCCTCCCGAGAACTGAGCGACTCGCCTCAGCTGAGAGCACGCTCGTTCGCGCTCGCCAAAAGGGTCAGCCGTTCTAGAGGAAATCGCTCTCCTCACAGAACGTGTACATCGCCCACGGATCCGGTTCTTCCATCCTGCGGGGAGCAGGGGCTTCGTCTTCGTCTTCGTCCGGATCGCACAGGAGAAGACCCTCGCACTCCCATGGCTCCAGCTCATCCTCTTCGAGAATGAAAAAGCCGCTTTCACTTATCTCCATGGTGCCTCCCGGTTCTCACTCCAGCGCTCGATCATACGACCGCGCCACGCTTCTTGTCTGCATACTACCGCACTTGGTCCTCCAACGATAGTGCGCCCGCTCTTTGTCACTGCTCCGTTCGAAGCCTATTTCCCCCGATGTTTCAGCTTGTGCTTCTCGCGGCGTAGTTCGAATCGCTCTCGTTCGTCGGCCTCGCGACACTCGCGCGCAGCGGCCTTGCGCTGCAGTGCGGCGGCCTCCCGCTCTTCGGAAAGCGCCAGCTGTGCCTTGGTGGAGGGCCCGCGGTTCCTGAGCTCTTTCGATATCTCACGATGGCGTCGTTTGGGGTTCGACACCAACTCGGGAACCGCCTCGTGCTCCACCGGCAGGGTGAAGTGCAAGCCGCTCCATCTTCTGCATATGAGTTCCTGGATCTCCTCGTTCGACGGCTCCGAGCCGAACACGATGCGACATACCGACAGCCGTCCGTCCTCGATGCGTTCGAACGTCCCCACCCAGAATCGACCATCATGATAGATGGTCAGGGTGGAGGATACCCTGATCTTCCGCATGGCGATGCCCTCCTTTATGTAAGTCACCACGCGGAGAAGGGACAACCAAGGAGGCAGGTTACTGACGCCGGCCGGCGCACCCCGACTACCCAACGGGGTCGTGTTTTCATCTCCGATGGCACAATCATAACACGGGAGCGCTCTCGAACTGCGCCGAACGTGATATGATGCCGTCATTCGGGGAGATGGTTCCCCGCAGGAGACCTTCAAGGGGATGTCTTTTTGGTCCTTGCTCTGTAGCGACTGACAGCCAGGCTGTCAGGCAATCGAAGAACACACGAAGATGCACCGCACGGTGCTTGCTTGGTCGTGTGACTCAAATCAAGCTACGATAGAGAGGATAAGGAAATGGGATTCCCCGAGACGAATCATTTCGATACCACGGTCGTGCGCTCCAAGATCATGGGGCCCAACACGCTCAAGCTCTGCGAAGAACTGATGGATGAAGCGGCCGTGCCCGCAGGTTCGGTCGTGCTCGATCTGGACAGTGGTTGTGGCATCAGCTCCGCCATGCTCGCACGTGAGTACGGGCTTATCACCTACGCTGCCGATCTTTGGAGCGACCCTTCGCAGAACATGAGGTTCCTGGAATCACTCGGGCTCACGAATCGCGAGGTCATCCCCATGAAGGCGGATGCCACCGCGCTGCCCTTCGCACACGGTTTCTTCGATGCCGTGGTGAGTGTCGATTCGTACAACTACTTCGGACGCGACCCCGAATACCTGGGCACATGCCTGTTGCCACTCGTGAAGAGCGGCGGACTCATCCTGCTCGCAATTCCCGGCATGGTGCGCGATTGCCACGATGACCTGCCTGCATGCCTGCTCGCATCGTGGACTCCCGAACTGCTCGACTACATGCATGACATGGACTGGTGGCGGGCCATCTTCGAGCAAACGGAGGGCGTGAAGATCGTCTAGATGTGTGAGATGGACTGCACGCGCGAGGCATGGGCGGACTGGATTGAATGTGACAACGAGTACGCGCGAGGGGACCGCGCCGCCATCGAAGCGGGTGCACTCGAATACCTGAACACGATCAAGGCGGTGCTGCGCAAGACAGAGTGAGCGCTGACGCGCAGACAGGAGCGTCTCTTCCGACTAAACTATACACAGCACGTATGAAGAGACAACCGAGGAGGAAGCATCATGATGCAGGGGATGCTCACCAGAAGGCAATTCGTGTTCGTTTCGGCAGCAGCGCTCAGCGCGCTGGCCCTTTCGGGCTGTTCGGGCAATGCGGAGCAGAGCCCCGCCCCGAACGAGTCCTTGGGTTCGAAGCCCGAGCCTACCAGCACCGCAAGCGCAGCCGACAACCCATCTTCTGCACCGGAAGCTTCCGTAGGGGCCCCCAGCGCGCAGACAGCACCACAGGCAAACTCCAGTGGAGGGAAGATCCTGGTGGCTTGTTTCTCGGCAACCGGTAACACGCGCGCTGTGGCGCAAACCGCAGCGGCGCAACTGAAAGCGGATTATTTCGAGGTCGAGGCAGCTGTGCCCTACAGCTCCAAGGATCTGGATTATGGCGACAGCAGCACCCGTGCCACAGTGGAACATAACGATCCGTCGGCTCGCCCAGCTATCGCAAACGCTCCCGATCTGTCCGCGTATGATGTCGTTCTGATAGGCCATCCCATCTGGTGGGGCAAGGCCCCGCGTCTCATCTGCACGCTGATCGAGAGCGTCGACTTCGCGGGCAAGAAGGTCGCTGAGTTCTGCACGTCGGGCTCGAGTGGGGTGGAGGGAGCCGCTGCTGAACTCGAAGGGATGCTGCCCGGTGCTGATTGGATCGGTGCGAAGCGCTTCGCCGCAGGCGCATCCGATTCAGACATCGCCAACTGGCTCGACTCTTTGGCTCTGTAGCGGGTCATGATACAATCCGGAACAACCCCATCACGTGGATGGGGTTGTTCCATGCTGCATGAACGGGGGACACATGAAGACCTGCTACTTCACCGCCACGGGTAACTGCCTGTATGTCGCTGAGCGCATCGGAGGCGAACTGCTCAGTATCCCTCAACTCATGAGACAGGATGAAATCGTGATCGAGGACGAGGCGGTGGGGATCGTCTGTCCCGTTTATGCCGTCGAGATGCCCATGATGGTGCGCGAGTTCATGCAAAGGGCCAGGATCGACACGGATTATTTCTTCTTCATCTACACCTACGGTGAGGGGTACGCCGAGGCTCTCGCACATGCCGAATCCGTCGCGCGCGAAGTGGGTCTCGATTTGGCTTATGCCAACACGGTGCAGATGGTGGACAACTACCTGCCCGGTTTCGAGATGGGTCAGCAGAGGGAATCACTCGCGCGGAAGGATGTGGACGGACAGCTCGAACGCGTCTGCGCGGATATCGCCGCCAGACGTGAGCGCAAGGTCGAGATGAAGGTGGGCACCAAAGCGAAGATGCTCATGTGGCAGAAGATGCTTGCGGAAAGGATCCTACGCAAGGACACCGCTCAGGGATATATCGTCAGCGATGCATGCACACGCTGCGGTATTTGCGCCCGGGTCTGCCCCGCCAACAACATCACGGTGGGGGATGGGGTTTCCTTCGCCGACAGATGCGAGGTCTGCTACGCCTGCCTGCATGCGTGCCCTCAGGGAGCGCTTCACATCCCCGGCGAGCGCAGCGAGGCTCGTTTCCGCAACGAGCACATCCCGCTCAAGCGCATCATCGAAGCCAACGACCAGACCCGCGTCTGATCATCGCAGCGCTTCGACCCGGAGCCACAGACCCCTTCCCACGAACGGTCAATGGCGATAGCATGGTCATTGACCGCTTCGGTCAATGGCCACCAAGGGGAGGGGTCCGGTGAACGAGAGGTTCTTCGCGCTGCCGCCTGCGCGCCAGCGAGACATACTGAACGCAGCGTTCAAAGTGTTCTCCAGGAGCGACTACAAGCACGCGTCCATGCAGTTGATTGCGGACGAGGCGCTTATCTCCAAATCCCTGCTGTTCCATTACTTCAAGAACAAGCGGGAGCTCTACCTGTACCTGTGGGACGTCGCGGCACAGCAGACCGCACGCGCCACCCAGGATCACGGCGTTCTTGCGACCAACGATTTCTTCGAGATGCTACGTCGCACCACCCACGCCAAATGTGCCGTCATGCGCGAGCATCCGTACTCCTTCGGTTTCGCCATCCGCGCCTACTACGAGCAGGACCCCATTGTGCGCGATGCCATCCATCGCGCCGTCGATGCATACGCCAACAGGGGAGAGGAGCTGGTCTCGCGCCTTGTCGACACGTCGTCGTTGCGTGACGACGTGAGCATCGACGAGCTGTACCGTCAGTTCGTGCTCCTGTCCGATGGATACATGTTCCAGAAGAACCTGGCCGAGGCCATCGATCCCGATGTGATCGAGGCTGATTTCGAGAGGATCATCGATCACTGGCAGCGCGTGTATTCGAAGGGAGGCGCATCATGAACGAGAGATGTTACGAAACCCCCAAAGGCACCATCCACTACTGGGTGGGAGACCCCGTACCCGGCGCGAAGACCCTCGTATTCCTGCCGGGACTTTCGGTGGATCATCGTCTGTTCCAGAAGCAGATCGAGTACTTCGAACCGCTCTGCAACGTGCTCGTATGGGACGCACCCGGCCACGCGGCATCACGCCCCTTCGAGCTCGACTTCTCGCTTGCGGACAAGGCGCGCTGGCTCCACGACATCCTGGCGGCGGAGGGCATCGAGCATCCCATCCTGGTGGGACAGTCAATGGGCGGCTACGTGAGTCAGGCCTTCATCCAGCACTTCCCCGGCGAGGCCGCGGGCTTCGTGTGCATCGACTCCGCACCGCTGAAACGTGAGTACATGACCGCGGTCGAGATATGGCTGCTCAAGCGCATGACCCCTGTATACCGCTGGTATCCGCACGGGTCTCTCATGCGCACGGGCGTGAAGGGTTGTTCCACCACGGAATACGGCCGCGCGCTGATGTACAGCATGTGGGGTATCTACGACCACGCGGAATTCAGCGAGCTGGCGGGTCATGGCTATCGCATCCTCGCGGAGGCCATCGACTTGGACCTTCCGTATGATATCGATTGTCCGGCACTGCTCATCTGTGGGGATAAGGACGCCGCTGGTTCGACCAAACGCTACAACCGCGAATGGACGAAGAGGGCGGGCTTGCCCCTCGTGTGGATTGAGGGAGCTGGCCACAACTCGAACACCGACCGCCCGGAACAAGTGAACGCCCTCATCGCGGATTTCGCCGGTATCTGATTCGCACGGGCTCTCGCCTGCCACTCCGGTCGACCGTGCGACCGTATCCCCATGAAGGGGCATCGCGTATAATCGCAGATGGTTCCAAACGTCGATTCCCCCGGGGTGATGATGCGCGACGGCATGAATGATGAGCGCTGTTTCAACGGCTTCCTCTTAGGAGACGAGTCGGGTCTGAGGGTGCTCATGGACCGCTATGGTGACAGTCTCACCCTGTATATCAACGGGTACCTCCATGACATCCACGAATCCGAAGACCTCATGATCGAGTCCTTCTCGCGTGTCATCGCCAAGCGTCCGCGGCTCGTTGCGGGTGGGTTCCGTCCGTACCTGTACAAGACCGCACGCAACCTGGCTCTGCGCCATCTGGAGCGGAGCAGGCGTACCCTCAGTTTCGAGTTGCTCGAGCTCGAGCCGGAGGATGAGCGCCGCGTGGAGACCACGGTCTTCTCGACCGATGTATCGCGCATCGTGCGCGACTGTTTGGACGAGCTCCCCGCGGACTATCGCGAGGCGCTCTATCTCGTGTATATTGAGGGCATGTCCTACGAGCGGGCCGCGGAAGTGATGGGCAAGTCGCGCAAACAGGTGGACAACCTGATCGCGCGCGGTAAGGTGGCGATGAAACCGCTCTTGGTGAAGAAGGGTGTGACGGATGCGTTCGACTGATGAGAGACTCGCTGCGGTACAGATGCGTACGCGCGAATTGCAGCGCAACCGGCGCCAGCGCAACAGTATGCTGGTGTCGGGGCTTGGTGTCGCTGCTTCGCTCGCCATCATCGTCGGCTTCGCCGCCTACATCCCCGGTGTCATGAACGCCGCCCCAGCCACACCATCGGGGCCAACGGGAATGTACGGCTCGATCGTGGCTTCGGGTGGCATGCTGGGGTTCGTCGTCATCGGCATCCTGGCGTTCTGCCTGGGCGTGGGTGTGACGCTGCTCTGCATGAGGGTCAAAGAGCGCATGAAGGAGGATGGATACGCCGGCGCCATCAGCGACGATACGAAATCCAATGCTCCCGGCAAGCCCAACGGCGACCACGACGGGAGTGCGTCCAGGTGAGCTTCATCTCCAGCAACATAGAGCAGATCGTGAACATCCTGGGCTCCGTCGTTCTGATCGTCTGTGCGGTGCTGGTGTTCATGAAGCGTGACTGGCAGAACAACGACATCCGTCTGTTCGCACGTGGCTTCTTCGGTGTCGCTCTGCTGGGTGACACCTATTGGGCGCTCTACACGCTCGTCTTCGGGGTCAATCCCCAGTATTTCTACGGCGCCGAACTCGCTTGGTTGGCGGAGGAGATATTCCTGCTGTTGCTCGTCATCGAGCTCTACAGCAAGGAGGGACTCGAAGCCATACACCCCGGTGCCTGGGTCATCCCGGCAATCATCGCGCTGCTCACGGGTTGGTTCATCATCGAGTCCGGAGACCCGGTGTTCAACGTGCTCATGGGCTTCGCGATGGCGGGCATCGCACTCTTCGCCTGTTCGGGCCTGTTCAGGGCGAAGAAGGATGCCCAGAAGGGGATCAAGAGGCATACCAGGCTCTACTTCGCCGCGACGGCATTCGTCGTTCTCGAGTACGCCATGTGGTCCGTCTCGATCGTGAACCGTTCTTCGGACATCACGAACCCCTACTACCTGCTCAGCATCCTCATGTACGTGTCACTCCTGTTGATCGCATCCGCAGTCAGGAAGCTGGACGTCACCCCCGCCCTTGGTGGTGATGATGCCTGATGCTGTACGTCGAGAACATATTCGTCTGCCTGGTGGCACCCATCGTGGTGCTGCTCCTGTTCGTTGATGACAAGCGCAGACCGGGCATCTTCGCGGTCGTCCTGGGTATGGTCGCCTGCTTGCTCTCCGCCTATGTGAGTGCTTTCCTCGCCCAAGTCTATGGTGCCGACGCCACCGCCACAGCCACCGAGATCGCCCCTGTGGTCGAGGAGGCGGCCAAGTTCCTCCCCATCGTCTTCGTACTCTCGGTGTTCGACCCAGACGACGAAGGGCTCATCAACTTCGGTCTTCTGATAGGCATAAGCTTCGCCACCTTGGAGAACGTCTGCTATCTCATCGAGAACGGCGCCGCGTCCCTCCCACTCCTCATCCTGCGTGGCTTCGGCACGGGCGCAATGCACTTGGCCTGCGTCATGCTGGTGGTGTACGGCCTCGTGATGCTCAGGCGCACCTCCGAACGCATCTCGACGCGTGCCGCAGGCGGCTTCGCCATGCTATGCGTCTCGATCACCTTCCACGAGATCTACAACGTGCTTCTGGCGGCGGGTGGAGTGGCGATGTATGTCGCATTCGCCGCGCCCATCCTCACCTGCGTCGTGCTCTTCGCGCGACGTCGCGCACGGTATCAGACCCTCTCCATCGGTCAGGATTGAGCGTCCGCGAATCCCACTCGAACCTTTTGGAAAAAAGTGAGAGGAATCCATCCTCCCTGCGTATTTCAGCATCGTAAGACTGTTCTACCCAGGGAGGTGTCCGTCCCATGTTGGACACGGATGCAAGGATCAGACTCGTCGAATCCCGCGTGCACGCGCAACGTCGTGCTGCCGTGAATCGCAGCATCTCCGTGCTCTCCTCAGCGTGTGCGGCTCTGGTCGTGGGCATCGTCGGCCTCATCGCCTCGTTCTCCCATGCGAGTTCGGGCGATGTCATCGAACTCTACGGCTCGTCCCTTCTGTTCAGTGACGCCGGTGGCTATGTGCTCGTTGGCGTCATCTCCTTCGTCGCCGCCGTAGCGATAACGCTCGGATGCATCTCCTATCGTCGTAAGTCCGAACAGCGCGCCCCACAGGACCGTGCTGGGAAGGATGTGGATCATGACTGATTCAGTGGGTCACAAGCAGAACAAGCGACTGTTCATCATCTTCATGGCGCTCATCGCGTGGTTGGCGTTGAGTCTCACGCTTTGGTCGCCTCCGGCCTTGGCGGACGAAGGTGGTGGTGATGATGCCCCTCTCGAGGTCCAATCGGATGTGGGGGATGAGGGCGACGATCCCATCACAGGAGATGACTTCGAAAACGTCGTTGTGAACGAGGATGAGCCCACCGATGACGGTGGCTCCAACCTCGTCTTCGCCGTTGGTGGCACGCGTGGTGTCGACAACGAGAACACCGATCCCAACAACAACAACGAGAACACGGATCCGAACAACGCCAACAACGAGAACACTGATTCCAACGCCAACAACGAGAACACGGATCCGAACAACAACAACGCCAACAACGAGAACTCCAACAACAACAACAGCAACAACAATCCCAGCAGCACCGACTCCAACAGCACCACCCCCAGCACCCCTGCGGAGCCCGCTGCCAATGCGGCCACGACCCAGGTGCCCACGGGTAGCGCCTACATCGAAGAATACGGCGATGCGGTGCTGTACAACAACTCAAACACCGACAACGCCATCCAGCTCGCAGTGAACGCGGCTCTGCAGAAGGCCAACAACAGCACGCTGTACCAGAAGGACAGCATCACGATCGTCGTGAAGGACGGCACCTACGAGGGCACCGTCCTGATCGAGCCCAAGGTGGTCACCAAGAACCCCGACGGCAGCGAGACGAGCTCCGCCTTCAACCCCTTCGTCGGTAAGGACAACTTCACCATCATCATCCGCTCCTCCAGTGTGGTCAGCGCGACCGACGACGCGCTCGCCCAGGGTGGCGTGGGCGCCAACGTGACGGCGTCCTTCACCATCAAGGAGCTGACGACCGAGATCTCCGGCCTCTTCTTCTCCGGCGGATCCAAGAACAGCGTCGACGCCGTCTACAGCGGCGCGGCGTCGTCCACCACCAAGATCGATGTGACCGACGCCCCGTCCTTCGCCTTCAACGGCACCTCCGGCAACGACAGTGTGGTCATCACCCTCACCGACGTGCACAAGTCGGACATCAACCTGGGCGCGGGTGACGACAATGTCGACATCAGCTACAAGGAGGCCAGCGAGAGCAAGGCCAAGCAGCAGATCGCGACCGTCAACGGCGGCGCCGGCGACGACACGATCACCCTGAGCCTTGGCACCAAGACCCAGGCCAGCGACTTCGAGTTCTACGGCGACGCCGGTAACGACAGCATCACGGTCAAGAGCTCCGCCAAGAGCGGAACCGCTTCCAACTGCATCGAGATCCACGGTGGCGCCGGCGACGACCTCATCACCCTGGACAGCGGGCTGCAGTACGTCGCCACCAACACCGACGACTTCATCGTCGATGGCGGCGAGGGTGCTGACCGCGTCCACCTGACCGGCAGCATCTACAGCGACAAGGACAAGAACGCCTACGGCATCTCCGGCGATGCCACCCGCCTCGTCCTCGAGCCCAACAAGCCCACGACCGCCGAGGGCAGCAACAGCGTCGTCCACAACGCGCTTATCCTCAACTTCAACGATATCGAGGCCTATACCGACGATCTCAAGGGCAAGAAGTCCAAGGAGCTCGAGCTTGGCAAGAACGGCAACGCCTCCGGGACCATCGTCTACGCCGGTGCACTCGAGAGCTTCACCGACTACATCATCTCCACCACGGGCAACACGGTCATCGCCGCGATCTTCACCGATGACTCCAACCCGTTCCTCGCCAGCCTGCGCCTGGAGATCAAGGACATCTACTACGTCTATGCTCCCCAGCTCAACGTGATCGACCAGGCGACCACCATCCACGTGGGTCGCTACGTCTACACGCAGGACAACCTGCCCGACGCCTACGCCGACTTCGACGACGGCGTGGATCGCGCCAACGCCGCCGAGGCCACCACGGTCCGCACCGCTCTGCAGAAGGCGGAGAGCGCCGGTGTTCCGGAGGATAAGCGCCAGGCGATGGGCATCTACGCCAGGAACATCATCCTGCGCGGCTTCGATGACGACACCAACTTCGTCATCCCCATCCCCGTGAGCGCGGTGGTCGAAGGTCAGGACGACCTGAACCTCGACCTCTCCTGCTTCAACTTCGTCTGCGACGGCAACGTGACCATCGAGACGGATGCCGTCATCGACGCGAGCGAATTCGTCTCCATCGAGGCCAAGTCCGAGCAGATCCACGGCATGCTCCCCATCCCGCAGATCAACTTCGTCACCGTCAAGGTGGGTTACTCGAGCATCGACGTCTACGGCAGCATCTTCGCCGGCGCGGGCATCCAGATGCTCTCCAATGGCACCATCACCATCGCCTGCGATGCGACGATGGTCACCCTGCCGGTCGCGATCGCGGTGGCCGTCATGGACAACCACATCACCCTCGACGGCGCCAGGATCCAGACGGATGGCAGCTTGATCATGAAGGCCAACACCTCCATCCAGCAACTCACGGCTTCCAACACCGGCCTCGTTCCGGTCTCGCTGGCTCTGGACGTGACGGTGAGCTACACCGACATCGACATCAACGACTCCACCATCGTCACCGGTGGCACGATGGCCGCCAAGGCCAGCAGCAGCCTCACCCAGAGTGGCCAGGCTTCGCTCACCAAGAAGGGCGAGTCGGCGTATGAGTCCGGTGGCTTCTTCGTCATCAACGTCGCGGTGCACGAGGCCAACGCCCGCATCACCGGCGACACCAACATCGCCGCCGGCGGCGATGTGCGCGCCCAGGCAAGCGCGAGCGTCAAGACCACGGGCAAGGCCATCCCCGCCAAGCCCAGCGCTTCGACCACCGTGGACGCCAACACCAAGATCAAGAACTTCACCGTCGCCCAGATGACCAAGCTGGCTCCGGCGATCATGAGCTCCGTCATGACCACCATCAAGCCCAAGGATGCCAACGGCAACAAGATCCAGGGCGGCTTCGACATCGCCAAGGATTCCGTGGACAAGCAGGAGTCCCAGGAGGGCGAGGACGGCTCCGGCGATTCCGGCGGCAACGAGAACAACAACAAGTCCGCCACCAAGGTCTTCGACACTGCCACCAGCTCCAGCACGCCCGAGAAGAACAACAATGAGAACTCCTCCAGTGGCGACAACCAGAGCCAGGACCCCAACGCCCAGAATCCTGAGAACCAGACCACCGAGGCCACCGGCTCCACCATCCACGCGGTGGGCGCCGCGGCCATCACCGTGATCACCAACTCGGCTGATGCCCACATCGACAGCAGCGGCGTCATCAACAGCGACGCGGACGTCGTTCTGGATTCCAGCGCGACCACCATCGCGGTCACCCTGGCGGATGCCACGACCCTCACCAAGACCAAGGCCGTGAGCTCCACCAGCAATCCCAAGGTTCCCGAGCAGGCGAGCCTCTCCACCACGGTGCAGTCCACCGACATCGACAAGCTCAACAAGGATGGCTTCCTCGTGATCGAGATCTACGGCGGCGAGTACATCCCCAAGGGCTCCACGATCAACATCCAGCCCGATAGCGGCTCGAGCTTCGTGAACGCGGGCGGTACCGTGAGCCGCGGCAACGATGCCTCCTGGATCATCAGCGGTGGCACCACGACCATCGAGAACGTCACCATCGACATGGTCTCCGGCATCAAGGCCAACATCGCCTGGAAGGCCAACCGCGACAGCGACAAGGTGGTCATCGTCAACGGCGGTAAGACCACCACGACCGACGGTGCCAGCTCCACGGTCTACGAGGGCGGTACCGTGAGTGTCATGGGCGGCTCGATGCTCCTTGAAGAAGGGCGCATCAAGCTCATGGGCGCCACGCTCGTGCTGAGTGGTGGCACCGTCTACCTGCACAACAACTACAACACCACCGTGACCGATGGTGAGAACGACAGCGAGCATGTCGTCTCCGGCAACTTCAACATCCAGAAGGTCGTGGGTGGTGACGTGAAGATCACCACGAGCGAGAACAGTCTGGGCAGGGTCGAGCGCAAGGAGGGCAAGGGGGATGGCGCCACCTTCCGTTCCATCACCGTCGCCTGCAACAGCGACTCGCAGATCCTTCGCGAGAACGGCCAAGGCAGTTCCAGCAGCACCGCGGAACTGAGCAAGCCCGGCGGTCAGGTCACGACCCACGAGGCGGGCAGCAAGCTCAACCTCAATCAGGACCTGATGGTGGACGTCACCGCCGGCACCAACTTCGATTCCAACAAGATCGAGCTGATCGAGCTCAAGGATGCGGACCGCAACGATGTCACGGTCACCTTCAACGCCGCCTCCGGGGAATCCGAGGGCTCCAGCATCACCCTGGTGCGCTCCCTCAAGGCCACTCCCATCAATCTGTCCACCGGTACCTTCACCATCACCGAGGCAGCGATCTACCACGTCCTGAACGGCACCAAGTCCACCGGCGCCAACGAGTCGAGCTCGACCTACGAGTCCTACCAGGGCACTGGGGACCAGAAGATGAGCGTCTACATCGACGGTACCTTCAGCTTCGTGTTCAGTGGTGGCTACAACGGCAAGGTCGCCTTCGATGATGTCACCTTCGTGCGCAAGGGCGAGAGCCAGACCGGAAGCTTCGTGCTCGTGGGTTCGGACACCCAGTTCAAGAACACCACCCTCAAGGTCACGAACGGCCGCATCATGGTGGAGGCCGACGGTACGAACGAGGTGAAGCTCGTCCGCAACGGCGATAAGATCACCGTCGAGGGTGGCAAGATCACCATCATCCTGGGTGACCTCGCCATCTCCTGCGATCAGCAGGACAGCAAGATCACAGTGCGCAGGGGTCAGGTCGAAAGCGTCTCCAGGCCCGCCAAGCAGGAGACCACCGCGCTGGGTGCTTCGCTCGCGCTGGTGGTGATCGATCACGACAGCAGCGCCTACATCAGCGAGGATTCCACGGTCAACGCCAAGGGCCTCAAGATCAACGCCTCCACCCCGATCGCCTCGAGCGACGCCCAGGCGCCCGCGGGCTTCTCCAATGCAGACAACTCCATCGGCGGTGCCATCGCCATCCAGGTGAACGGTATCGACACCAGCGCCCAGCTCGAGAGTGGCGCCGATGTCACCCTGGACGGTGGCCCGCTGCTTGCCAAGGCTTCCGCCAAGACCTTCACCAAGACCGTCGCCGACTGCTCGTCCAAGGCCAACGCCGGCAGTGACGGTGTGGGTGTGGGCGCCGGTCTGGCCATCGATGTCACCGGCATCGACACCATCGCACGCATCCCCGACGGCACGCTCACCGTGCTCTCCACCCTGGATGGCATCGAGATCGTGGCCACGCAGTCCGGCACCCAGATGGTCACCGGTAAGGCGGGTTCCGCCGGTGGTACCTCGGTCACCCCGGCGCTCTCCCTGGGCGTTTCGGGTTCGACCGTCGAGGCCTACCTGGGTAGCGGCGAACCCATCGAGGTCGATGGTGACGTCGTCCTGAAGGCCGAGAACAGCATGATCCGCACCTACACCGGTGACGCGGCTGCTGCGGGCAGTAACGTCGGTATCGGTGGCACCTTCGGTATCGTGGTCGCCAACGACCTCACCACCTCGCGTCTCAACCGCTCCGTCAAGGCCAACAGCGTCTCCGTGACCGCCAAGGGCGTCCAGCAGACCACCAACACCGCCAAGGCGGGCGCTGCCGGCTCCGGTGGCTCCAAGCCCGCCAGCCAGTCCACCGACTCCAGCTCGAGCGGTGGTGGGGGAGGCTCCGGTGGAGACTCCAGCTCCACCGATTCCGGGGAGGGTGGTTCATCGGCATCCAAGGGTGATTCCGACGCACAAGCTGACAAAGCCATCGCCGCTGGCTCCTCGCTGGGTAAGCTCACCGGTTCCGCTGGCCTCGCCGGCAACTCCATAACCGACAAGACCGCCAACCGTCAGCAGGCGCAGACCACCGAAGGTAGCGTCTCCATCGCCGCGGCCTTCGGTCTGACCATCGCCTACAACGAGGTCAAGGCCGAGATCTGCGACGGCCTGGTCATCCAGACCACGGGCGACGTGCAGGTGATCGCCTACAGCGACACGGACTCCAAGGTCTTCTCCAATGCTTCGGCCACCAAGTCCAGGATCGGCATCGGTGCGGCCGTCGCGATCAACGTAGTGAACCATGAGACCACGGCGACCATCGGCGACAGCAGGATCGACGCCGATGGCAACGTGACGGTGCTCGCCGCCCAGATAGACAGCAGCAAGGGCAGCCCCATGCAGCCCGACCTGGTCGAGGCACTCAGGAACTATCTCAACAACATGATCGACAAGGTCATGAACGTCATCGACTACTTCGAGAACGGCACGCCTCCCAGCCTCGATGACCTCAATGGCATCATGAAGGTCTTCTACGGCTCGATCCTCGATCGCATGGAGGAAAGGTGGGCCAACCGCAGCGACCTGGTCGAGGCGCAGAAGGGCCCCGTCGCCCAGGCGGTTCTCTCCCAGGTCTTCAGCATGCTGGGCAACAGCCTGGGTGTGGCGAGCCCGCTTCCCGCTCCCAACCTGAGTGCGGACATGCAGAAGATCGCGGGCGACCTGGCCAACGACGTCTTCGGTAGCCTCTTCAACGTCAACACGTTGTGGAATCTCCTGCCCGACTGCCTCACCGAAATGCTCCCGACCTCGATGCTGACCCACCCCAACAAGGTCATCAACCAGGCCTATGAGTTCCTGCGCTCCATCTTCGACACCGGTAGCGTCTCCTCGAGCACCTTCACCACCTGGTCCGTTGCCGGCGCCGGCGCCTCCGATGTGGGCGTCGCGGGCAGCGTGTCCATCGCAGTGGTCGACGGCGACACCACCGCCACCATCGTCAAGCATGAGGGTGCCGCTCTCGGACAAGACATCCACGTGGATGGCGTTCTGACCGTTGCCGCCCAGAGCTCCGAGGCCTTCGATACCGTTGCCACCGCCGCCGTCACCGGCGACGGAAGCGCACCGGATAAGAACGCGGACGCCGCGGGTAAGGCGGATGCCAGCACCACCACAGCCACCAGCACGAACGGCAGTTCAAGCTCGAGCAGCACGGGCGTGGGCGGAAGCAGCAGCGCTGCTCCCTCCGATGCGGATAAGAACAAGGGCGTGGGTGTGGGCGCCGCATTCGCTCTGGTGGTCGCCGATGTCAACACCACCGCCAAGGTCGACGAGAACCGCAAGGTCGAAGTGGGCGGCTTGGACGTGCATGCCATCTCCGACTACGACGCGGAAACCTACAGCGTCGCCGGTACCGACCCGCTCGAGGATCCCGAGACCAACAAGAAGGGCTTCTCCCTTGATGCGTCCCTCGCCCTGAACATCATCGATTCCGTTGCCGCCGCCACCTTCGAGAGCAACAGCACGCTCGATGCGACCGGCGCCAGCATCATCAAGGATCCCGATGACGAGGATGCGACGCCGCAGTGGACCACCGACCCCGTCAAGGTGGGCGACGACTACTACAGCGTGGCCATCTACTCCAAGACCAAGGGCACGACCCTTGCCAAGGCCTCCGGCTGCGCGTGCGGTGAATCCACCGCCGTGGGCGCCGCCGTGGCCGTGAACATCCCCGCGAGTGACAACACCGCCACCTTCAAGGGCAACGGTACCGCCGCCGGCACCGTCCACCTGGATGCCAGGACCCACACCGAAGACGAGGCCGTGGGCACCGCCACCGCCATGGGCGCGGACCTGACCCGCTACTTCAGCAAGTTCGCCAGCGGCATCATGAGCTTCGAGGATTGGGTCAACAACCTGGGCACCCCCAACGCGCCCACGAGCAATCCCAACGCGAAGAAGGGCGACAACGCCACCAAGGACAAGGCCGACGAGAAGCTTGATAAGAACGCCAACACCAACCAGCATGCGGATGGCAGCACCGAGACCGAGAAGCCCAAGTCCGATCCGGGCGCCGCGTTCTCCAGCAACGTCATGAAGACCCAGAACGTGAAGACCGAGGAGAAGCCTCCCACCAGCGAGGGCACCGCGGCCGTTTCTACCAACACCAGCAAGACCGACATCCCCGATGCCGCGAGCAACCCCAACGCGAGCACCGCCCCCGAAGGCACGACCGCCGCTGATTCCAGCAGCAAGAGCGTGCAGTTCGCCGCCGCTCTGGCCGTGAACATCACCGACCACAAGGCCGAAGCCAAGCTCTCCGGCACGCTCGTGGCCGGTGGCTTCGATGTGCTCGCCACCAACAACGCCAACTACCGCGCCTACGCCACCGGTGTCGCCGCGACGGGCGATGCCAGCATGGCAACCGTGGGCGCCGCTGTTGCCGTGGGCGTGAACAGCAACAAAACCTACGCGACCATCGATGGCGACGCCAACGCCAACGGCGGTGACGTGAACGTGGTCGTCACCTACACCCAGAACATGGACGGCGTCTTCGCCGGTCTGCTGGGTGCCCAGACCATCGCCGGTGCCGCCTCCGGTGCCGGCTCCACCGCCACGGTAGCGGGTGCCATCTCCGTTCTGGTGTCCAACAGCGACAGCGTTGCGAAGATCGCGAAGAACAGCGTCGTGACCGGCGGCGACATCACCGTCAAGGCCTACGACAAGAGCAAGCTCGCCGTGCGCGCCGGTGCCCTCTCCGGTTCCGGTGGCTCCACGGTGGGTGTGGGCGCCTCCTTCGCCCTCATCTACGGCAACGACATCGTCAAGGCTGTCGTGGAAGACGGCGTGCAGCTGCTGGGCAAGAGCCTGTCCGTGGATGCCGAGAAGGCCATCGTCACCTTCAGTGACTACGCGATCGGCAAGGACTGGTCCTACCTGATCGACCTCAAGCCCGCTGTGAAGAAGGCCGCCGTTCCCGACCAGAACATCACCCAGGCCAAGGATCAGGCCATCCTCACCGTCCAGCCCGTGCAGGATGGCAACACCACCACCTACAAGGTGGACATCAACATCGACACCGACACTATCCTGGGTGCCATCGACCTGCTCAATTTCCTGTCCTCCACCAACTACTACACCGAGGCCATCGCCGGCGCCGTCCAGACGGCTGCCGGCCAGAGCGTGGCGAGTGTTGCCGGTAGCTTCGCCTTCGTGTTCGCCAACAACACGATCGAGGCCAGCATCGGTGACGGCTGCCGCATCGACCTCGACGACGACATGACCGTGCAGGCTGCCAGCGGTACCAACGCGCGCATGATCACCGGTTCCTTCTCCATCTCACAGGCTACGGTGGGTGTGGGCGCCAGCGTGAACGTCTACGTGGACAACGGCTCCACCACTGCCGCCGTGGGCAGCGACAGCGCCTCCGCATACAGCGTCATCAACGCGGGCGGCGGCGTGTCCGTCACCGCGCATGGCTCGCAGCCCGACAAGTCCTGGGGCAAGGTCTACGACGAGGACGGCAATCTGGTGGACGCTCCCAGCGTGGATGAGATTCCCTATGAGAGCTCCAACGTGCTGGTGATCGCCATCGCCCCGGGTGTCAGCTCCACCGGCAACGTGGGCGTGGGCGCGGTCATCCCGGTCATCGTGACCGACAACTCCTACATCGCCAGGATCGCCAAGGGCGTGACCGTCGATGCGACCGACGACGTGATCGTCTATGCGCAGGATGACGCCAAGCTCCTGCCCATCGCACTCTCCATCGGTGCGAGCGAGCAGGTTGGCGTGGGTGGCACCATCCAGGTGCTCGTCCAGAAGACCAAGACCATCGCGAGCATCGGTGATGCCGCGCTTATCAGCTCCAGCAACGGCTCCGTGCGTGTGGAAGCCAACTCCGAGGAATTCCTCGTGAACGTGCTCGGCTCCATCTCCGCCAGCACTCAGGTGGGCGAGGCCGCCGTCATCAACGTCGACGTCACCCGCTCCCAGACACTGGCGAGCATCGGCAAGAACGCCATCGTGACCGCCAAGAACGACATCAGCGTGGCCGCCGAGTCCGAGACCTTCATGGTGGCCGTCTCCACCGCCCTGACCGGTTCCGGCAACGTGGCCGTGGGCGCCGTCGTGAACGTGTTCGTCTTCGACCGCGACGTCGTCGCCCGTGTGGATAAGGGCGCCAAGCTCACCGCGGATCTGGGCGACGTGCTCCTGTTCGCCAAGGCCAAGGACTACTCGGTCATCGTGGCAGTGGGTGGCGCCGCCAGTGGTACCGCTGCCGTGGATGGCACCATCCCGGTGATCGTCTCCACCAACCGCGTGGCCGCCATCATCGGTGAGGCGGATACCAACGATGCCGCCAATACCGCGATCACCGCCACCAAGGGCTCCGTGGGCGTCATCGCGGACTACGACACCAAGATGTACGTCGCAGCCGGTGGCTTCGCCGGCGGCGGCAAGGCTGGCGTGGGTGCGGTCGTGCTCACCACCGTCGTGGACAACGACGTGCTCGCCCTGATCGGCTATGGTGCGGTCGTGGCCGCCGGAGGTGGCGGCGCGGGCTTGACCGTTCCCGTCAGGACCGGTAAGCGCAAGGGCGTGATCGTCTCCGCGACCTCCAACGAGACCTTCGTGGGCGTGGCCGTGGCCGGCGCCGCCGGTGGTAACGCGGGCGTCGCGGGCGTGGTGAACACGGGCGTCTTCAACAACACCGTACATGCGATCATCTACGGAGGCGGGCGCATAGACGCGGATTCCAACGACGATTCGGAGGGTGACCTACAGACCTTCGCCTCGTCTGATTCCGACATCTATCTGGTCTCCGGCTCGCTGAGTGCCGCCGGTAGCGTGGGCGTGGGCGCCAGCGTCACCGTCCTGACCTACAACAAGGACATCGTCGCCAGCGTGAACGCCTATCGGGCGGGCGAAGTGCATGCGCACGACGTCCAGGTGATCGCGGGCGATAAGCGCAGCCCCTATGGCATCACCAACAATCTGGATGAATCCACCGCCGCTACCGATGATCTCTACATCTTCAGCGTGAGCATCTCCGCCGGTGGCACCGCCGTGGGCGCCGGCGCGACCGTGCTCTACTTCGAAGACAGCACCACCGCGGAGCTGGGCGGCAGCGTCCAGGCTTCCGGTGATGTGATCGTGGCCGCTCTGAACGACAGCCACCTGATCAACGCCGCCGGCGCCGTGGGCGCCTCCGGTTCCGCGAGCGTCTCCGGCATCGTGGCCGTCACCTACTTCAACGCCACTCCCACGGCGAAGGCCGTGGCAGGTGCCGCCATCGTCGCTGCTGGCGGCGTGACCATCAACGCCAATTCCATCGAACGTATCGACGCCGATGTGCTGGGCATCACCGGCTCCGGTAGCGCGAGCGTCTCCGGTACCATCGCCGTCGTTGTGACCGGTGTCACGACCAAGGCCTTCATCGCGGACAGTGACGAGGCGGGCGCCAAGTGCACGGTCACCGCGGCCAGCCTGTCCGTGCTCGCCAAGGACAGCTACACGCTGCTGGGCATCGCCGGCACCGCCGCCATCGCCGGTCAGGCGGGCGTGGGCGTGACCGCCATCGTGAGCGTGTCCAACAACAGCATCGAGGCCTACATCGGCAAGGACGCCGCCGTCACCTGCAGCGGTGACGTGACGGTGGATGCCACCGGCCTGCGTGACATCCAGATGTACCTGGCCACCCTCGCCGGCGGTCAGGCGGGCGTGGGTGTGACCGTGCTCGTGAGCGTGGTGGGTGGCGGTCTCGACCAGGATTCGTCCGACGCCATCCTGACCGAGGACAGGGTCCTCACCTGCGATGAATACCAGGATGACGGCAAGGACGGCCACAAGCACACGGATGACTGCTACAGCGACGAGAAGTACCACTATCTCAAGCCGGGCGACTTCTGGGATGACCTCAATGGCATCCTCTTCCCGGACGAGGCCAGCAAGCAGACTGCCGCTGGCAAGAGCGTCAACGCCAGGCTGGGTGACACCGACTTCGAGGGCATCTTCGAGGGCGATGGCACATCGCACGTCGACACAGTCGACGGCAATGGCTTCCAGGGCGATCCCAACTACGTGGAGGTCACCCCCGGCAGCAATCCCAAGGATCAGAACCTCTATGAGCTCAGGGATGGCAAGTACGTCTACACCACGGACATCGCTCCCGTTGCGGGCAAGAAGTATTACTACTGCTCGCCCAAGGCCAAGGACATGATCGCGGTCGAGGATCCCGACGAGCTCGACCTTGCCACCTACTATGAGAAGGCCAGCGACGGAAGCTTCCATCTCACCAGTGACAAGACGCTCAAGAACAAGACCTACTACGTGCTCGATCCCGGTGTCGACAGCAACGTCGCAGCCATCAACGCGGTGGATAAGGACGGCAGTGCCGCGAACCTGGGCAGCGCCGATGTCCCGGTCATCAGCGGCGACGATACCGCCCGCGCCTACATCGCAAGCGGCGCGACGGTGACCGCGCATGACATCACCGTCAATGCCAAGAGCGAGCTGCTGCTCGACCTCATGGCCTTCACCGCCAGCGGCGGTATCGTGGGTGTCTCCACCACCGTCGCCGTGGGCGTGACCCACGCCAACGCGGTCGCCTACGTCGAGAGCGGATCCAGGCTCAGTGCCACGGGTGACGTGAAAGTGACCTCTTGGACCGGTAGCAGCAATGTGGCCGCCCCGGAGGGTTCCGACGAAGCCGCCCGCAATGCCCAGTACAAGGCTCAGCTCGAGGCCGGTAGCGCCGACAAGACCAAGTTGGCCAACGCCGGTGCCGTGTTCAACGGACGCAGTGTGCGCGTGGTGGGTGCCGCCGGTGCCATCGGCATGGTGGGTGTTGCCCCGTGCGTGGCCGTACTCGTGCTCGACAGCAACTCCTACGCCTACATCGCCGGCGACGTGGATCGCGCCGCGAGCGTGACCGTCACGGCGGAGACCCACTTCCCAACGGCCGCCACTGCGACCTTCGGCCTCGCTTTCGGCAAGGTAGCGGTCTCCGCCAGCGCCGCCGTCATCGTGAGCAACGGTGTCGCCTACTCCGGAATCGTGGGTAACGCCAGGATCCAGAACGTGAGTGGCACCGTCAAGGTCAACAGCAACACCGAGTTCGATGCCACCAGCTTCGCAGCCAGTATCGCCGGTGGTGAGCTGGCTGTGAATGGTGCGGTCGCCGTCTCGGTCGACCATATGACCGTCCACACCCTGGTGGGCCAGGCGGTCTCGATGAGTGATGTGTCCATGCTCGAGGTCATCGCCGATGCGACGGTCACGGCTCATGCGAACATCATCAAGGGCACGGTCGGAGCCATCGCCGTTGGCGTGGGCGTTTCCGTCGCCGTTCTCGATCCCATCATCCTCACCTACGTGGGTAGCACCCCCCTGAAGGAGGGCAAGGTCACGACCCCCATCGCCGGTGCCGCAGGCAGCAATGCCAAGGCCAGCGTGGGCGCCCTCACGATCAAGAACAACATCACGACCCACGGACATGCGTTCACGCTGGGTATCTCCGCGGGTGGCGTCTCCGTGGGTGCCAACGTGCTCGTGGTGAGCAACGACTCGCTCGTGCGCGCGGGCATCTTCGGCAAGGACGTCGTCGTGACAGGTGCCACCGCCATCGACAGCAACTTCACGGCAGTGGCCACGACCCAGGTCCTCGATGTCAACGTTGGTGCCATCGCGGTAGGCGTGAACGTCTACATCTCCAAGCTCTCCGCTGACAACCGCGCTATGGTGGATACGACCGCCGCGCAGGTCGAGACCGGCTCGCTCACCGTGAGCGCCGGTGCGGAGACCAACCCCAACATCACGCAGGCCAACGCTGTGGGCGTGGGCTCCGCCAATGGTGCGATCGCCATCGCTGTGAACGTGGCCTACGCTCAGAACAAGACCACCAACAACGCCCAGGTCCTGGGCGCTGGCAAGCTCTCTGTCAGGAATGGCGCTCTCACCGTGCAGGCCAATGGCCGTGCCACGGCTCTGGCCTCGATCGATCCGGGTATCGTCGAGATCAGTGGCGTCAAGATCAATGCCAACGTCGCACTCGCTTACGTGGATTCCACGCAGGAGGCGCGCGTCGAGAACGCGAGCATCAGCACCAACGGTGGTGCGGTGAACGTCAAGTCCAACTTCAACGTTCCCACCGTGCTCTCCAGCGGTGCCACCCAGTACGGTGCCATCTCGCTCATCAGCGTCAATGGACCCAAGGGTAAAAGCAACGGCGATGCGGTCAACTCCAAGGGCCAGAAGGTTTCCGTCACCCTGGTGGGCATCACCGTCAGCGTGGGCAAGGCGAACATGGATGCCACGGTCCGCGCGATCATCACCGGCGCCACGATCGACACCCAGGGTCAGAATGGCACCGGTGCCGTGAACGTGAACACCAAGGCCTACTCCTATGCCAACGCGGATGCAGCCGCCGCGCTCGTGAGCATCAGTCTCGTGAACGTGGGTGTGACCGACACGCGCGCCAACGCGAGTGGCACCTTCGAGGCGCTCCTGGATGTCAGCGGTGTGAACACGGTGGGCACCACGTCCATCGACTGCACCTACGACTCCAACTCCTTCGCGGGCAACGGCCCCGCCGGCGGCCTGGCGGTCTCGGTGGTCAAGGTCACCGTCAACGTCGCTCGCTCCGCCACCACCACCGTTGCGAACGCGGGTCTGACCGGCAGCGGCACGCTCGCGGTCAAGGGCTCCCTCACCGTCAGCGCCACGGGTTCCTCCACCGCTGAGACCGAGGGCCGCACCTACAAGTACGACATCTCGGGCATCAAGGTTGCTGTCAACGACGCCGTTTCCACCCAGAACGTCGCCCAGAGCGCCTACAGCACCTTCGCCGGTGTGTTCTCCAGTACCAGCTACCTCAAGGTCAGCTCCCTGCTGGGTACCGAGACAACCCCCATCAACGCCACTTCCACCGTGGGCTCCTCCGCGGGTGCGAGCGTTGGTCTGCTCGCCAACGTCACGGTCAACACCGCCAAGGCCCTGAGCTCCTCCAGCAACCAGGCCTATATCACGGGTGCCGGTAGGGATGCCACCCACTACGGGCCCACTGGCAACGTCACGGTCGAGTCCAAGACCTATGCCAACACCACCGCCACCGCGAAGGCGGGTGTTGCGGTCTCCGGGCTCGCCACCACCGGTGACCTCGAGTCCTATGCGGATTCCAACGATAGTGTGATCGCGAAGATCGAGTCGCTCACCCTCGAGGCAGGCGGCTACGTGAAGATCAACGGCTACTCCAAGGCCAACGTCAACGCCATCACCACCTCCGGTGGCGGTATCGGCGGCACCGTGGTCGAGGAGATGAACGCCTGCACCAACATGGGCTCCGCCGATAACCAGCAGACGGTCAGCGCCACGATCGGCGACGACACCAACATCAGTGCCGGCGGCAATATCGAGCTCACCGCGGAGAACTTCGGTGCGACCCAAGGCAAGGTAGCCGGTGGCACCTCGCTCTCCGCTTCCGTGGGTACGGTCGACGTCGAGTTCATCTCGAAGGCCGACTTCCTCACCAGCGCTGGCGTGGGTGAAGGCGCGAGGCTCAACGCAGGGGGCGACATCAGCATCGTCGCCGACTCCAAACCCGAGGTCATCTCCGACGCCAAGGCCACCATCATCGCGGTCGCCGTGAGCGTCTCCAAGACCTACGCACAGGCGGTGACGACCACGACCACCAACGCGACGATCGGTAAGAACGCCGAGCTCTTCGCGAACAACGGCGTGAGCATCCAGGCACGCGGCAACGTCGAGCAGCAGACCATCACGGCGACGGATGCCGTGGGCGTCTTCAGTGGCAAGGGCGAGATCCAGGCCCACACCACCATCACCAGGAACGTCACCGCCAGCATCGGGAATGGCGCGAGCATCATCGCCGACTTCGGCGATATCAGCATCAAGTCGATCGCTGGCGACCTGGACGAGATCGTCAACAAGGCCTACGTGACAGCTGCGGCCTTCGCGGGCTTCTCCAAGGCCCGCACCTATTCCACCATCGAATCCTCCGCTACCACCACCGTGGGTAGCGGCGTCACGATCGAGAACACCTTCGGCAAAGTGGACATCATCGCCGATTCCTCGCTCAGGTACTTCTACAACTACGCGAGCACCGATGCCCGCGGCGTCGGCGCCGACCCCGACACGAAGACCGACACCGATCTCACGCTCAAGGGCACCGTCACCGTGGGGGCGAGCACGGGCGATACCACCTACATCACCGGTCGTCACGTCAAGCTCGACTCGCTCAGCTCGACCATGAAGATCATCGACAGCAGCCGCGCCTACGGTGCGGCGGCGGGTGCCTCCGTCAACTCCACCACCCAGATCCTCGCCGTGATCGAGAACACGACGAAGGTCGTCAAGAGCGTCATCCGCGGTTATGATACGGTCGTCGTGAGCTCCAGCAGCGCGCCCGCGGTCGCGAGTGTGGGCGAGAGCTCCAGTGGCCAGAATCTGGTGGCCCGCAGCTATGCGGCGATCTACGCTGTTGGCGAAGCCAACTCCAATGCCTTCATCTTGTCGAAGTCGAGTATCAAGACCAACGTGAACCTGGATGCCACGACCATCTACGGTGCGGACATCGACATCCTCTCCACCAACGCACTCAAGTACGACCCCGACGCTGACGGCTACAAGTCCTCCTTCCTCGCCGGCCTCTATCCCAATACGAAGAAGCCCGACAGCAAGAACATCGCAGCGGCTGTGGACATCAAGAGCAGCTGCAAGTTCTACGTTGGCGACGCAGCCGCCGGTATCGTGATCGACATCTACGGCAGCGCGAGCGACCCCAAGGTGCGTGCGGTGGGTCTGCGCGGCGAGCGTCCCATCTGGAGCATCACCTCCGGTGAGGACGGCGTGGTGCGTCTGTCCGACATCTCCAACCCCATCAAGGGCACGCTCGATATCGCCCGCAACTACAACGGCACCGTCATCAACGTGCCGCTGCCTGCGAGCCAGGTCTACGACCAGAACATGATCCCCTATGTGAGGATCAACAACCGTATCGGCATCGCCGTCGAGCTGGCCGCCATCACGGTCGAGAACTCCAACTACCTCAATCCCACGGTCAACGGCAAGAGCGTTGCCACGGCCAACAAGACCGGTGAGAAGGGTGGCGCGAACAACGGTCCGGTCCGCCCGGAGGTCCTTATCACCAACCACGCGAACGGCAATGCCATCGTGACCGACCTCATCGCGAATCCCACGGGTACCGTGAGCTTCATCTGGACCGATCCGGAGATGCGCGGCGACCTAATCGCCAAGATCGAATCGACTCTCACCGCCAACATGGGCCAGGTCGCCCCCATTTGGGGGAACATCTTCGTCGTCACCGGAGCGCAGAACGTTGGCGGCAACGGCACCGACGATGTCCTGAACAAGGGATACCGCCTGAACATCTTCTCCACCTGGGCCGATGACGCTCAGCCCAGCACCTCCGTCAACGCGGCAGGCGATATCTGGATGAACATCACTGACGTGAAGATCATCACGCTTCCCAAGGGCAGTGAGCCTCCTGCCGCAGCCCCGCGCGAGAACACCGTTCTCATCTCCAACATCGTGGGGGGTGCCACCACCGATGTCGTGATCAACACCGCCATCAGTGTCTACCGCCAAGCGAACTCCACCGTCATCGCGATGCCCACCCCGGGCACCCTCGAGTACACGGTGGATAAGCTCGCCAAGCTCAGCACCAACATCTCGCTCGACAAGGACGCGCTCGCGACCTACAAGATAGGCGAGAGCGGCAGCGAATCCATCTTCCTGTTACCCAATGGCACCTACATCTACACCGATCAGGATGGCGTGGCCACCCGCATCATCGAGGGTGGCATCGATGTGACGCTGGGCTCCTTCGAGATCAGCTCCCAGAACGGCACCCTGCTTGCCAAGTTGGGCGAGGGCGTCTCCCTCGATCTCTCGACGGGCAAGATCACCGTGAGCGAGGGCGCCTCCCTCGAGATGCTGCTCTCGAGTGTCGATGGCAACTGGCTCAAGAACATCGTCACGGGTGGCAGCAGGATCGTCGTCTACGACGAGAGCAACCCGGTCGAGGTGTCTGAGTCCTATCCTGAATACGATGACTATGGCAACGTCGTCATCGGCGAAGATGGCACACCTTCCATGATCGTGATCACCAAGTCGGTGCCCAAGGAAGTCGAGCTCACCGCCTCGCTGCTCGCCACCTACGGCAGCATCTCCTACTACCAGCTGACCGCCGTCGACAGCGCCGATGGTGACTATACGCTCGGGGCTGCGTTTGGCAGCAGCGCGCCCGATCACCCCATCTTCCTCATCAGCTTCGACAGCAGCGATGGCGTCGTCATGGGTGTCTGGCAGGCCTCCGAGAAGAACCTCGATATCGCGTCTGGCAAGGACTACATCGATTACAACCTGTGCTCCGATAACAAGGATGGCTGGACCTATGATGAACAGGGCGTTGCCCATCTCATCATGGATGAGATCTGGAATACCGGCGATACGATCATCATCGGCTTCCTCTGCCCCTCCGAGAACAATGCCGAGCATGCGCTCAAGCGTCCTGAGACCATCGAGTTCGAGAACTTCCTGGGTACGGGCTACAGCGTGGACGTGAAACCCAACTACGGCGGATCCACCTCCAGTGGTACCAACCACTCCTATATCCGTAGCATCGCGGGCTTCTACTACCACGGCTTCAAACTGGAGGCCATCGTTCTCCAGAACGGCTACTATTCCGTCGATGAAGCCGCTGCAGCGAACGCATCGTCCGATCTCCAGGCCGTCTACGCAGCGCTTTCCGGCAAGATCTGGAAGGCATCCTACGACAGCGAACGCACGACCCTGATCACCTACTCCCAGAACGCCCATAGTGGCGACAGCATCAACACGAAGATCTGGCTCCCCAACGCTCCCACCGGTAATTCCGATGAGGAGTACTGGGATTCACGCACCCTGCGTTTCTGCTACAAGACGTATCCCGACGATGACGATGACCATAGCTACACGGGTGTCCGCGCGTTCCAGTGCGCGTATACCGTGACGCTCTCCTACATCGATCTCCTGCCTGCCGATGCGATCGTGGAACAGAGGGTCGAGACCAGCGGGAGCACGTCCACGTATTCCAGCGTGCTCGTGCTCACGCCCAGCGACAACTCCGAATCCAACGAGTCCAAGCTCATCCTCAACGGTCCGATCGATGGTGTCACCGTCAAGAGCGTGAGCCTGCCCAGTGACACCGTCTTCGCAAGCAGTGCTTCCGCGAAGACCGGCTACAAGATCACCGAGGCCCTGTATGTCGCCACCGATGGCACCTACTACTTCCGTGAGCCCGCCGATCTGGGCGCCTTCATCGAGTGGTTCGACAGGACCTTCGATGCTGATGAGTACACCACCACGAGCGTCAGTGATGACGGCACCATCTCCATCATGGAAGTGGCGCAACGCGTGATCCTGTTCCGCACCACGAAGGACTTCCTCAACAGCACGTCCTTCACGGATCCCGATGTGTCGCTCACCAAGAAGCTCTTCGCCATCAACGTCGCGCTCCTGGAGGACGAGTACTCCAACGTCAACCAGCGCAACGAGGCTGCGTTCAACGCCCTCAACGACAGCGCCAACTACGCACAGTGGCTCGCCCGCATGATCGCCAACAACGTGAGCAACGCTGACAAGGCTCTCAAGGCTCTCGACAAGCTCTGCGACCCGCGTGACGTCGCCTCCGGTTACCTGAGTGTTGGCGGTGTGCAACAGGCTTGGTATCGCCCCTATGGCAGCACATACACCTTCGATGCCGAACTCACCACCGTCACCACGCCCGTGACGCGCGGCGCAAGCGCGTCCACGGTGACGCTCAAGACCACGGCTGGATCCGCCAATGACATCTATCTGGAGGTCCTGAGCCCCGAGGTCGTGCATGCGGTCGACGGACGCTACTTCATCCTCAAGACCAACGACGAGGACATCGAACTCGAAGACGCGGTTGCGATGAAGACCATCTTCACCAACGATCAGACCGGCATCACGACCGAGACGATCAAGGTCAGCAACGAGTCCGGCGTCCTCTATCTCACCATCGAGAACAGCTATCAGGACGGTGAGCTCATCTTCGTCAAGGAGACCCTCAAGGACGGTACAGTCGTCGACTCCGACGGCAACGTCATCCCCGGCAATCCCGCCAACACCTGGACCGTGAACGAGCAGAACGGCAGCACCTATGCGGTCTCCACCATCGTGGGCAAGGACACCAAGGTGACCCTGATGGATAAGGGCTACGTCGATGAGATCGGCATCTTCCAGCCCGCCGAGCTCACCAACGGTTATCCCACTCCCGCTCTCGTGGGCGACACGATCACCATCGTCACCCATGAAGGTACGAACGTGGGCGAGTACGGCGACGGTCTCACGAACGCCCCGTACACGCCGGACACGGACGTGAGCATCGAGTTCGAGACCCTCGAGGGAGACAGCAACATCATCACCGGCAAAGTCAATCTGGCGACCGATGGCAATGTGAGTCTGCCACAGAACCTCATCGTCACCCAGGAAGCCGAGTACCACCACAGCGCAACCGGCGAGATGAGCTTCGACAGCATCACGGCCTACGCGAACTCCGAGGTCGAGCTGTACGGTGAACAGGGCCTGAGCGGCGACATCATCATCGGCAACGACAACGCCTCGTTCACGCTGGGCTCCGATGGCGACATCAACAGCGCCGACCACTATCTGGTGGTCGACCTTCCGCAGGACAACACGCTCAACATCAATCACGCCAACGACTACTACCTGGTGGGTGTCGAGGCCGCCAACGAGGCCGTCGACCATCCCAACACCAGCGGTCGCGACGAGGACGGCAACCAGGTCTCCGGCGCGCATATGGGCGACATGGGCGACCAGACCGTCAACGCGGACATCGTCAGCGGCGATTCCGCGGATCTGGCGAGCTGGATCCTGGAGCGCATCGAGGGCCATGACGAGGTCATCGCCCAGCTGGACGACGCCGCCGCCGACCCGTGTGACGACTACGTCAACAACAACGACGCCGCCGGCTTCGCCCAGTGGCTCGATCGCCAGATCGCACAGGGCACGCTCGATGACACCGCCATCGCGGACTTGGTGGCTGCGCTCCTGACCGACGCGGATGTCGCTCCCATCGTGGACGACACGCTGACGCCGGAAGAGCTCGAGGCCGCCAACGAGGCCGCCCGCGCCGCCTACATCGAGAGCATCCTGGCCGATGACGCCGGCCTCGCCACCTGGCTCGTGAACCACCTGGCCGCCGATGATGCGGCGGTCAAGCCCGCCGAGCTCAGTGAGGTCGCCGCCCAGAAGGTGGACGACATCATCGCTGCGGGCGACGCCGATGCGCTGGCCGCCTGGATCGCCGACCAGAAGGATCAGGGCGCCATCGACGAGGCGCTTATCTCCAGTGTCATCACCCAGCTCCTGACCGCGCAGGACCTGCAGGACATCGAGCAGGGTGCATGGGAGAACACGAACTATCCGCCGGCTGACGGCAGCGCGCTCGACAACCTGCGCGGCATGGACATCAGCGTGCTCGAGTCCACCGGCAGCGCCTATGTGCAGAACCTGGGTGACATCCAGATCACCCAGCAGACCGGCACCCTCACGGCGGGCAACATCACGTCGGAGTACGGCGATGTGACCCTGACCAACCTTGATGGTGGCATCGTAGGCGCCGCTGACCAGGCCGTGAACGTGCAGGGCAACGACATCACGATGAACGCCGCCGGCGAAGTGGGGCCGATCGTCATCGAGACCGGCGTGCCGCATGTCACGGTGATCGGCAACATCCAGAACCAGACCCAGGGCGGTGAGCCCAAGGTCACGTATGACGCTGCGACCGACGCATTCGTCACCACCTGGGATGTCGATTACGATCAGGTTGCCACCTACGACAAGCGCGAGACCGCGTCGCTCACGATCGAGGCTTGGGACGACGTGGATGTGACCGAGAAGAGCGGCGACCTGGGTGTCAACACCATCTTCGCCTCCGGCACCGCCGAGCTCACGGCCGCTTCCATCAGCGACGTGCGTGCGGACGGTGAGACCGAGCCCAACATCGAAGCGCAGGGCGTGACCCTCACCGCCACGAACGGGAGCATCGGTAGCGTGGATGAGCCCATCATGATCAACACCAACGGTGAGGGTAACACCGCCGACGACAGCGTGAACGCGGTCGCCCGCGGTGATGTGAACCTGACCGAGACCTACGGCGACATGCGCGTTGGTGCCATCGTCGCCGGTGGCGCCGCCAACCTGGTGGTCGAGAACGGCGACCTGGTGGATGTGAGCGAGGACGAGCTGCTGAGCAAGCTCGCCGAACTGCTCGAGGAAGCCGCGATTGCGCAGCAGCAGGCTGAAAGCGCCCAGGCAGCTGTCGAGCTGCGTGAGGAGAGGCTCCAGCAGCTGAAGGATGCCTATGAGGCCGCCAAGGATGCGACTGGCGATGCGCGGCTGGCAAGGGATGATGCTCAGGAGGAGGCAGACGTAGCTGCGACCGCTGCGGCTGCCGCCCAGGCAGTTGCCGATCATGCGAACAAGCAGGCAGCCGACTTCAATGCCGCCGAGCAGGAGCTCGCGGATGCGCTGAAATCGGGCGATTCGAACAGGATCACGGCCGCGGAGCAGGCGCTCGAGACCCTCAAGCAGCAAATCGCCGCTGAAGAGGGCCTCGACCCGGATCAGGTGACCGCTGAGTCGTTGGATTCGATCGCCGCAGCTGCGACCAACGTCGCGCAGGATGCCGCGGATGCGAATGCCGCCGCCCAGCAGAAGTTCTCCGACGCGCAGAAGGATCTCTCCGATGCCATGCAGGCGGAGGATGAAGCGAAACAGGCCTTGGATGCCCTGCAGAACGAGCATGATATCCTCGAGCAGAAAGCCCAGTTCGCCGCCGACCAGGCGACCGCCGCAGCCGCAGCCGCCGCCCAGATCCAACAGAAGCTCGACGCGCTCGAGGACGCCCGTGACGAGGTCAAGGATGCTCAAGAAGCCGTCAACGCGGCGAACGACGCACTCGATGATATCAAGCAGCAGATCGCCGATGAGCTGGGCATCGACCCGGATGATGTGACCGACGAGGTCGCCGCCCAGTACGTCACGGACATGCAGGATGCTGCCAACCAGGCTGCTGCCGATGCCGCCGCAGCTCAGGATATCGCCAACCAGGCTGCCGCAGATGCAGCGGCCGCTCAGAACGCCGCCAACCAGGCTGCCGCTGATGCAGCGGCCGCTCAGAACGCCGCCAACCAGGCCGCGGAGGATGCAGCGGCCGCACAGAACGCCGCCAACCAGGCAGCTGCTGATGCCGTCGCAGCAAAGGATGCCTACGACGCCGCTGTCGCGGGCGGTGATCCGGATGCGATCGCAGCCGCCCAGGCAGTCGCCGAGCAGGCTGCCGCGGACGCCACCGTCGCCCAGAACGCTGCTGATAAGGCCGCCGCGGACGCCACCGTCGCCCAGAACGCTGCTGACAAGGCCGCGGCTACCGCTGCCGTTGCTCAGAAGGATGCCGACCAGGCTGCCGCTGCCGCCGCTGCTGCTCAGAAGGATGCCGACCAGGCTGCCGCTGCCGCTGCTGCTGCACAGGCCGCTGTGGAACACGTGCAGCAGGAAGCCGATGACCTCGCTAGCGCCGAACAGGCCGTGGCTCAGACCCAGGCGGATCTGGATGCCGCGAAGGACGAGCTGGAGCAGGTGCTGGCCGATACCGGCACCGCCGAGCCCTCCATCACGACCGGCGGTGACCTGAACATCGCGGCGAACAACGTGGGTAGCAGTAGCAACCCGCTCTCCACCGATGTCGGTGGCCAGCTGAACATCAACGGCGATGCGAACGGTAACGATGTCGGTGGCGTGAACGTGCAGAACACCGGCGACCTCACGACCGGCGTGATCAGCGCCGGTGATGACGTGACGCTGGTCGCCGGCGGTGACATACAGGTGGACAACGGTGACGACACCGTGGCGGATGTCACGGGCGATAACGTCACGATCCACAGCACCGGTGGTGATGTGGGCTCCTCGAATGATCCGATCGTGGTCGACGCCAACACCGTGGACATCGTTGGCCAGAACGTCAACGTACAGGGTGCCCAGGATCTCCATATCGACAACGTGGTGGCTTCTGATTCCGCGAACATCTCCGCCAACGGGGACATCGCCGACACCGGTAACGGTGCGGGCGTCGTGGCGGATAACGTGAACCTTGATGCCGGTGGCAACATCGGTACCAACAACAACCCGCTCGATGTGAACGCCAACAACGTCAACAGCAACTCCGGTGACGACACCAACCTCGACCTCTCGAGCCCCAACACCAACTTGGTCGTCAACGCCGGCGGTGATGCGAACATCCACTCCAGCGGCGCGGTGCAGGGTTCGACCAACTCGCAGAACCTCAACCTCGAAGCCGACGGTGATGTGGGCAGTGCGGACGATTACTTCGATGTGACCGTGGATGAACAGACCGGTACGGCGGACGTGAGCTCCAACTTCGGCAACGTCTACGTGCTGATGCACCCGGCCGACTTCGAGCTCAGCTTCGACCTCACCGGCGGCACTTGGGATGGCAAGACCGGCATCGTGACGATCATCGCCAAGGAAGGCACCATCTTCATCCTGCCGCTGCCGTATCGCGAGGGTTACATCTTCCTGTACTGGTTGGGCTCGATCTACTATGCGGGGGATGGCTACGAGGTCATCGCAGGCCACTCGTTCACGGCGGTTTGGGCCAAGGAGGGCGGCAACGGCGTCTATGACGCTCTGCCCAAGACCGGCGACAGCGCGCCTATCGTCGTGCTCATCTGCATGATCATGCTCGCTGCTGCGATAATGACCGTGATCCTGCGTCGCCAGCGTGCCTGAGATCGTGGCCCGACCCTCAGTTAGGAGGAGACCAAGCGCATGAAGAAGAGACTCATCATCGCGTTGCTGAGCCTGATGGTGGCAGCGGTGCTGTTTCCAGGTTCGGCTCTTGCCGAAGACTTGGATGATTGTATGACAATCGAGATGAGGGGTCCCCTTGATGACCCTCTCCATGGTTTCGCCTATGTCCCTGGCGATGTCATCAAGTGGGAGGTGGATTTCACCTGCGGAGACTACCAGGAACTCGTCAATATCGGAGTCACCGACGAGGAGGGTGACAAAACCCTGTTGTTTTCACACCTCGCCCCTGGAGAAAAGATGACAGCCACCCTCACGCATACTGTGACCCAAGACGATGCGCTTGCCGGTTCGATCGAGAAGGACTTCACGTTCTCCGCTTCCACTCACGAATTCTCCGACGAAGAGATCACCGCCACAAGATCCTACACTCTTCCAGCGTCTCCTCTGTACGTCACCGTCGAAGCCACCAACCCTCCCAGTAATGGTCCCCAATATGTATTCGGCGAGACGATCAATTGGAAGGTCACCGTCAAGAATGTAGGGCTCGCCAACTTGAACGACATCTTGATCAGCGACCATCTTTCCGGAGCGTCGTGGCTTATCGAGACTCTTGCTCCCGACGGAAGCATGACGCACGACTTCCCGTATACGGTGCCCTACGATGTTATTATCCATAGTGGCGACGCTAAGTTCGAGGCAGTAATCACGGCGCGGTCTTCCGATTACCCTTCATCCGGCTTGTCTGGAAGGGTCACGGATACCCAGTACCTGACCACGACACCAGCGAAGCTCACCTTCAACCTGGGTGAGGGCACGCTCGATAGCCAGACCGGAGGCAGCATCACCATCGATGCGAACGTGGGCGAGACGATCAAGGCTCCCGGTGCCCCCACGCTTGACGGCCACACGTTCAAGTATTGGGAAGGCTCTCAGCTTCAAGCAGGTGAGGAGTTCGTCGTCGAAGGCGATCATGACTACACCGCTATCTACGAGAAGAACGCCGATCCCACACCCAACGGCGACGACGACGGCGACGACAACGGCGATGGTGGCAGCGGCGACGCCGAGGACGGCAGCACCCCCAAGACCGGCGATACCGCGCCCATCGCAGCGCTTGCCCTGCTCGCTGGCGCCGCGCTTATCAGCATCAGCATGACCGCGCGTCGTTCGCGTACGCGCATCTGACCCTTGGAGAGCACGAACGATTGAAATGACGAGGCCCGCAGTTTCCTGCGGGCCTTGGTGTTCCATGCTTGGTTCGCGTCGCGTTCCCTAGATCTCGTCCCACATCGAGGCGAGCTTGTCGGTGAACCCGTCGGCGAGTGCCAGGCCCGCACCACCGAAGGTGGCCAGAGCGAAGTCCTTATCGAAACCCTTCTCCTTGGCGAACGCCAGCCAAGAGCGGAAGTTGTCCATGCCGATGTCCGCCAGGCGTCCACCTGCGACCGCTTCGAGCAGCTCATCAGGGAGCTCGATGCCTTCGGTTTGACTGTCTATCATGATCGATCCCTTCTCAAGAGGGTCATTCCCTTCGTCCGAACATTGTACGTTGCAAGGACTGTTTCTGTCTCAACGAATCGGGAATGATTCTTCAAGATTCCCTGGGACGAAAGCCCTTCTCCGTACGTATAAAGGGCATGAGCATGCATGGGCGCATGCGAGCGGGACACGGAAGGGGAGGCGGACGTGGAAGAACGAGAGTTCGAGCAGATGTTGGAACGCATGATGCAACAGGACCTGAGTGCGGGCACACAGGGGTTCCGTGATGCGCTGCTCGAACGCTGCATCGCCACATTGCATGCCAACGACGAGGGCATGCCACTCGATGACGACGACCTGGAGATGCTCGCCGCCGCCGGTGTTCCGGAACTCGCCGCAGGGCACGCCGTCCCGGATGCATCTGAATCCCCCTTGGATTGAGCGGGGCAGCCTCAAACCCAAGCCGCAGTATGCTACAATCATCTGCTATGGAACTGACGCCGTCGAACGGAGTCCGCGACGTTCAATGCAGGTGACAAGGCAGGAGCCACACCCCGCAGGCCGGAGTGGGCTGCGCTGCGCCCTGCCCGCGTGACGCAGTCCCCTTCGGACCGCGAGCGTGAATTCACTCGCCTCTACAACGAGAGTTTCGCCACCGTCTATGGTTTCGTGCGGGCCCGTGCGGCCTGTGATGCGGATGCCCAGGACATCGTGAGCGAGGCGTTCCTGAAGGCTGCCCGCTCCTTCGATTCCTTCGACCCGACGCGCGCTGGGTTCAGCACCTGGGTCATCGCCATCGCCAAGAACTGCCTGGTGAGCCATTATCGCAAGGAGCGCACGCTTGTTGTGCTCGACGATGTGCCGGAGCCTCTGCTCGAGCTCGCCCCGGAGCAGGATGCCTCACTCGACCTCATGTTGATCAAGCAACTGCTCGCGTGCCTTGATCAGAAGGAACGCGAGATCGTTGCACTCAAATACCGTGATGGCATGCGCAATGCGCGGATCGCGCAGGAGCTGTGCATGAAACCATCAACCGTTTCCACCAAACTCGCACGTGCGCTCGAGAAGATGCGTCGGGCCGCAGAGAGGAGCCAGTGATGGCGGACACCAAGAGTTCGATCTTCAACCAACAGGCCACGCAGAGGTTGCGCAATCCGGATGACCTGGACAAGTATCTGGGTGTGACCACCCCCAGTGTCTGGTACATCATAGGTGCCTGTATCGCCCTGCTCCTGGGCCTTCTCGCCTGGGGCGTCTTCGGCGCGGTCACCACGAGCGTCTCCACCACGGGCGTTTGCGTGGATGGTAGCGCCATGTGCTTCCTTGAAGCGGAGGATGCCGCCAAAGTCCAGGTGGGCGACGTCGCCGTGGTGGGTGGCGAGCAGATGAAGGTCGCGAGCATCTCCCGCGTGCCCGTCTCCCGTGATGAAGCGAGTGGGATCCTGCGCAGTGACTACCTGGTGAGTGCGCTCGTCGAAGGGGATTGGGCGTATCAGGTGGTCTTCCAAGGGACCACCGGGTCGCTGGATGAGAACGTCCCACTCACCGTCACCATCACGACCGAGCGCATCGCACCCATCAGACTGGTGCTGGGAGGCAATGCGTGATGACCGATTCCGTCGTCAAGGTCCCGCAGGTCATGCAGATGGAGGCGCTCGAATGCGGCGCCGCCTGTCTCACCATGATCCTCGCGTACTACGGCCGCTGGGTGCCGCTCGAGCAGGTGCGTGAGGATTGCGGCGTCTCCCGCGATGGCTCCAAGGCCTCGAACATGCTCAAAGCCGCACGGCGCTATGGCTTATCCGCCAAGGGGATGAGCTTCTCGAGTGAGGCGCTGCGCAAGAGCGGGAACATCCCCTGCATCCTGTTCTGGAACTTCAACCACTTCGTCGTGCTGTGTGGCTTCAAGGGCAAGTTCGCTCTCATCAACGATCCCGCACGCGGGCAGCTCAAAGTGAGCATGAGCGAATTCAACAAGAGCTTCACCGGTGTCGCGCTCATGTTCGAGAAGACCGACGCCTTCGAGCCCGGTGGCCAGAAGCCCGACACGCTCAAGTATGCGCGCCAACGACTGAAGGGTCTTGCTCCCGCCATCACCTTCGTCATGCTCACCGCATTGGTGAGCTCGCTCGTGGCCATCCTGAGCACGTCGCTCGGCCAGGTCTTCATGGACCGCATCCTGACCCGAAACGACCCTGACTGGCTCATCCCCCTGATGGCCGTCATGCTCATACTCGCGATCATCAGCGGTATCATGACCGTTCTGAACGCCGTGTTCCTGAACCGCATCCAGGGCAAGATCGCCGTGGTGAGTTCATCACGCTTCATGCGCCATCTGCTGCATCTGCCCGTGGGCTTCTTCTCGCAGCGCATGATAGGCGATCTGCAGCAACGCCAGTCCGCCAACGAGCAGATCGCGATGTCACTCGTGGGGCGTCTGGCTCCGGTGCTCGTGAACACCCTCATGCTGGTGCTCTACCTGTTCATCATGCTCAATTACAGCGCTCTGCTCACCCTGGTGGGTGTGGTCACCGTGATCGCGAACGCGTTCGTCGCGCACTACATCTCCACGCAGCGCGTGAACGTCTCGCGCGCCAACACGATCAACGCGAGCAAGCAGTATTCGACCACGGTGAACGGCATCCAGATGATCGAGACCATCAAGGCCGCCGGTGCGGAGAGGGGCTTCTTCAGCCGCTGGGCCGGCTACCAGGTGATCTTCGGTGGCACACGCGGTCGTCTGATGCGCGTGAACGAGGTCCTTGGCGTGGTTCCCACGCTCGTGACCAAGATCGCCAACATCGTGGTCTTCGTGTTGGGCATCTGGCTCATCATCGAACATCAATTCACGCCCGGTATGTTACTCGCCTTCACAGGCTTCCTGAGTTCGTTCATGGAGCCGGTGACGCAGTTGATCGGTCTGGGCCAGACGGTCCAGGAGGTGAGCACCGAGATGGAGCGCGTCGAAGACGTCATGCGCAATCCAGTCGACGTACCGGAGGATGCACAGGCGCTTCCCGCCCAGGACTTCGATCACGAGAAACTACGTGGTCGCATCGACCTGCAGGGTGTGACCTTTGGCTACTCGCCGTTCGAGCCCCCGCTGGTCGAGAACTTCGATCTCCATCTCGAGCCGGGCCAGTGGGTCGCGCTCGTGGGCGGCTCGGGCTGCGGCAAGAGCACGATCGCGAAGATCATCTCCGGCCTCTTCGATCCCTGGAGCGGACAGGTGCTCTTCGACGGTATCCCCCTGCGCGAGATCCCCACGCCCATCCTGCGTTGCTCGCTTTCCGTTGTGGACCAGGACATCGTGACCTTCGATGATACGGTGAGCGACAACGTCAAGCTATGGGACAGGAGCATCGAGGACTACGAGGTCATCCTCGCCTGTCGCGATGCTGGCATCCATGACGTGATCGCCGCCCGTGAAGGTGGCTACAACAGCCGCATCCTGCCGGGAGGCCGCAATTACAGCGGCGGTCAGCTGCAACGACTCGAGATAGCGCGTGTCCTCGCACAGGATCCCACCATCGTCATCCTGGATGAGGCCACGAGCGCCCTTGATGCCCAAACCGAAGCCGAGGTGATCGGGCGCATCCGCGACCGTGGCATCACCTGTGTTGTCGTCGCACACCGCCTGAGCACCATCCGCGATTGTGATGAGATCATCGTGCTCGACGAGGGCAAGGTGGTCGAGAGAGGCACCCACGACCAGCTCCTGGCACAAAACGGGGCATATGCGGAGTTGGTGCGCAATGACTAGGTGGATGGAATCCCAGATCGAGACCCGTATGCGTCTTGACGCGGAGATCACGGAGCGTGCGTTCAATCAGCTTGCAGCGAGTGTGACCGATCCCAACCAGGCGCCCTTCTACACCATCGACGAGCTGGAGCAGGTCGATGGCACCGCCAGGGCCTGTCTCAAGTACTACGGTATCACTCCCGGACATGTTTCCGACAGCGTCCGCGATCCCAATGAACGCTTGGATTGGCTCTGCCGTCCCAGCGGCACGATGCGCCGCAAGGTGTATCTGACCCCCGGCTGGCACAAGAACGGTTTCGGCGCCATGGTGGCCAAGATGGACACGGGCCAGTCGATCGCCCTTCTGCCCAGGAGCGTACACGGCTTCCATTACCTCGAGCCCGGCACAGGACGCAAGCTCAAGGTGACCGACGAGGTCGCGCAACACATCCTACCCGATGCCGAGGTGTTCTACCGCCCCCTGCCCGCGAAGGCGCTCACCACGCGTGACCTCATCCAGTTCCTCTCGCGCATCTACAGCCGGGGCGATTATCTGCTCCTGTTCTTCGCATCGTTCGCCGTCGCACTCATCGGCTTGCTCCCCGCGTGGGTGAACAAGGTCGCCTTCGAAGTGGTGGCACCTTCCGGCCAATCCGGGCTTATCCTTCCCATCGCCGCCCTCCTGCTTGGCGTGGCGGTTTCAACCACGCTCATCAACGTCTACCGCAAGTTGGTGATGGAGCGTGTGTCCGGTAAGCTGCGCAACGCGGCCGAAGCCGCCACCTTCTCGCGCGTGCTCTCACTCCCCACGTCGTTCTTCAAGCAGTACGAGACCGGTGATCTGGCGAGCCGCGTGGCGAGCGTGACCACACTCTCGCTGCTCATCACCTCCATCCTGCTGGGTTCGTTCCTCTCGTGCGCCATGTCGATCATCTACATCTTCCAGATCGGCGTGATCACACCGTCTCTCGCGCTTCCCGCCTTCGCTGTCGTCTTCCTGCAAGCGGGGCTCACCGTGATCGCCGCGTTCATTACGCGCAACTACGAGTACGAGGGAATGAGGATGCAGGCCAAGCTCTCCGGTACGGTGACGGCGCTTCTGGAGGGTATCCAGAAGATCAAGCTGGCCGGTGCTGAGGACCGCGCCTTCGCCAAATGGGCGCATGAGTTCTCGGATCTCGCGCGGGTGAACTACAATCGTCCGACGCTCGTGCAGGCGCTCCCCGCATTCGTGGCGCTCATCGGCTTGCTGGGTAACATCCTCATCTACTATCTGGCGGGCATGAAGGGCGTGAGCGTGGCCGAGTTCATGGCGTTCAACGTGGCTTATGGCCAGGTGACGGCCGCCATCATGGCGCTCGCGGGCATCGCGGGTGAGATGGCCCAGATCAGGCCCCTGCTCGACCTGACGGCACCCATCCTGGAGGCGACGCCCGAGATCGCTGAGGATAAGCCCTCGGTGGAGAACATCAGTGGTGCGATCGAGGTCTCCGGTGTGGCGTTCCGCTATTCCGAGACGAGCCCCTATGTGCTGCGTGACCTCTCGTTCAAGGTGCGACAGGGTGAATACGTGGCCATCGTGGGCAAGAGTGGTTGTGGCAAGTCGACCATCATGCGCCTGCTCCTGGGCTTCGAGACGCCCGAGCGCGGCAGTATCTTCTATGGCCCCTACGATACGAGCAAGGTCGATCTGACGTCGTTGCGTCAGCGCATCGGTGTGGTCATGCAGGATGGCAAGTTGTTCATGGGCGATATCCTGTCCAACATCACCATCTCGAATCCGCTTGCGACGGTCGATGATGCATGGGCTGCTGCGGAGTTGGCCGGCATCGCCAAGGACATACGCAAGATGCCCATGGGTATGCAGACGCTCATATCCGAAAGCGGCAGTGGCATCTCCGGCGGACAGCGGCAGCGTCTCATGATCGCGCGTGCCGTATGTGGCAAGCGTCGCATCCTCATGCTGGACGAGGCCACGAGCGCACTCGACAACATCACCCAGAAGCACGTGGCCGATGCGCTGGCCAAACTCAAGTGTACGCGCATCGTCGTGGCACATCGCCTCTCGACCGTGAAGCATTGTGACCGTATACTTGTGGTCGACGACGGTGTCATCGCAGAACAGGGAACCTACGAGGAACTCATAGCCAAGAACGGAATCTTCGCTGAGTTGGTTGAACGCCAGCGTTTGGATAAGGAAGGATGAGAACATGAAGATCGTGACCAAGATCGAGGACAGCAAGGCGACTATCGAGCTGGGTGGCAAGCTCACCGTCAACACTTCACCTGAGTTGACCGCCGCGGTGGATCAGCTGCCCCACACCGTTTACGATCTGGACATCGACATGAAGGAAGTGAGTTACGTCGCTTCCGCCGGTCTGCGCGTGCTCGTGGCCGCCGACAAGTTGGCCGTCAAGCGCGGGGGCACCATGCGCCTGCTGCACCCCTGCGAAGAGGTCATGGAGGTCTTCGAGATGACGGGCCTCAACGAGGTCTTCGAGATCGTGACCGACTGAGTGCTCGAGTGAGCACGTGTCCGAGCGAGTGATCGAGCGGAGGTGCTGGTGCCCAAGAGAGCCAACAAGAAGAGGAGTCTGCGCAGGGTCCTGGCCGTGCAGCTCATCATAATCGTCGCGGCGGTGACGGTGCTCGTCTCCGCCATGAGTTTCTTCATGGTCGCGAACGGCGAGGCCAGGACTGCCAAGGAGACCATGACCGGCGATGCCAACTACCTGCTCAACCAATTGGAGTCCGGCTTCCTGGGCGACAGTCTCATGAATGGTTTCGACGAAGCCGACAACGGCCTGGTCGTAATCGCCACGGAAGATGGAACGATCCTCATGAGCAACAATCCCCGTTTCTCCAAGGGAGCCAAGGTGTCCAAGACCTTCGGCGCCAGGTCCCTTGGTGCCATCGCGCAAAGCCAGGAGACGGGTGACGTGATGAAGGTCATCTATCCCGGTAACACGCCCTACCCGCCCGGTTCCCCCTTGGGTGAGGGCCATCTGCTCGCCATGAGTCGTGGCGACTACAGCGTGATCATCGTCCAGCCGGTGACGATGGTCTACAACAACCTCCTGCTCTTCTTCGCTCTCATGTCGCTCACGATCCTGTTGGCGCTGCTCGCCATGTTCTGGGGCAGCTTCAAGTTGTTGCAGAACATCGTCATCAGGCGCATCGACCAGGAGAATGCGGTACTCGCCCGCGTTGCCAAGGGTGATCTGAACGCACGTGCCGATGTGGGAGGCACCGTCGAGTTCGAGGAACTCACCGCGGGTATCAACGGCGCCATCTCATCCATGCAGAAGCTCATCGCCGAAACCGAGAGCCGCATGGATGCCGAACTCGAAACCGCACGCGCCATCCAGGAGGCGGCCCTGCCGCGTACCTTCCCGCCCTTCCCGGACATCATGAAGTTCGATATCTACGCCACGATGAATGCCGCGAGGCAGATCGGTGGCGACTTCTACGACTTCTTCCTCATCGGTGACGACTGCGACGCCTACAAGGGCAAACTGGGCTTCCTCGTGGCTGACGTGAGCGGCAAGGGTGTACCTGCCGCCCTGTTCATGATGAAGGCCAAGGCCCTGCTCCGTGACTACATGACCTCGCATCTGGAGCTTGGCGAGGCGGTCTCGGAGACCAACCGTCAGCTGCTCGAAGGCAACGAAGAAGGCGTGTTCGTCACGGCTTGGGTGGGCGTGCTCGACTACGGGACGGGGCACGTGGACTACGTCAACGCCGGTCACAACCCGCCGCTGCTCTGGCAACGTGATGGTGGTTGGCGCTGGCTCAAGCAGCGTTCCGGCCCCATGTTGGGCAACTTCGACCGCACGTATCGCACCTTCTCCGTGGACTGCAAGCCGGGCGACATGTTCCTGCTCTATACCGACGGTGTGACCGAAGCCTTCGACACCCAGGAGAAGATGTTCGGGACCAAGGGGCTCCTGGAGATCGCGGAGAGGGGTTACCGCCTGCATCCGCGTGAACTGCTCGAATCCGTGCGCGATGGCGTCAACAGCTTCTCGTGGGGCGCCGAGCAATCCGATGACATCACCATCCTCACGCTCGAGGTGGGCGTGCCGCCCGAGGTCACCGCATCGCTGGAAGTACCCGCGCTGCTGCCGGAGCTCGAGCGCGTGAACGACTTCCTGCATGCCGAGCTCGATCGCAGGTTCTGCCCGTCGCGCGTGCAGAACAAGCTCGATATCGCGGTGGAGGAGTTCTTCACCAACATCTGCTGCTATGCATACAAGTCCGCTGGACCAGAAGTGCCGCGCACGGTGCTCGTGCAGCGTACCTACAGCGCCGATCCGCCGTCCATCACGGTCGATCTAATTGACCGCGGCGTCGAATTCGATCCCCTCAAGAAGCCCGACGCGGTCACTCCCAAGAGGATCGAGGATGTGCCCATCGGTGGCCTGGGCATCCTGATGGCCAAGAAGAGCGTGGACGAGATCAGCTACGAGCGCAGCGATGGCAGGAACATCCTCACGATCGTGAAACGCTGGTAGGGCGATGTGCGACAGCGACGCTGCTGGTCTGCAGGAACTCAGGGACAACAAGAAGGCGTCCGCGCATGTACTGGAGAAGTGCGGCGCTTATCCCCAAGCGATCACGCAATGAAGCGCTTGTAATGCTCGAAGGCCTCCTCGCCGTAGGCGGTGATGTGCCGCACATTGGCGTTGTAGCGGGTGAGCACGAGCTTGATCTCGTCGTCGCTGAAGCTGCCGAAGTCGGTGCGTCCCACTACCTCGTCGGCGGCCACCAGCAGGTTGAGCGTCGCGAGCTCGATGTTGGCCTTGGGGTCGTCGTGCAGCTTCTGCCAAACGCGGAACACGTCCTTGGGATCCGCGGCATCCAGGCGATGGTCGGTGTCCAGCCCCAGCGATTCGTACGATGCGAGTTCATGGTCGATCGCGTAGTTGGCCGCCGCGAGCCCCACGTGGCCGAAGATCTGCGCGATTCCTGTCGAGCTGTCGCGCGTATGCCCCGGGGTGACCTGCACGGCGAGGTCAGCGAGCGGATCGAGCACGTCCATGCGCGTCATCTCCTGGTAGAGGATGGCCTTGATGAGCGCTGCCGGCACGCCGTACCGCGAAGCGACGTCGTCGATCCATTCGGTGTACTGCTCGATGACGCCCATTGCCTTCTCAGGGCTCATCAGGCGCGGTACTTCGACCGCGATCGCATTGTCGGCCTTGTTCATGGTGATCGAACCTCCATCCCCTCCGATGGGTTGGCGCCAAGCGTCTCAGTGCTTGATGGTGATGACGTTGCCCCAGGTCTTCTCCAGGAAATCGCGGAAGCGGAACTCGTAGCGGTCGGCGTAGACCTTCATCTCCACGCCGTTGGACAGGGGGTTCTCGCGTCTGAACCCACCACGCGGGTCGTAGCTGTAGCCGCAGGATCCCTCGTTGACGTACGTGGGTTCCGCATCACTGCGACGGCGCACGTCAGGCACCACGTGCGTGTGCCCGGTGATGAACACCACCTGCGGATGGCGCCTGAGCATGGCCTCGAGTTCCTCGGGGTTCTCGATGCTCGCGCCAAAGCCCCATTGGCCTTCGTCGGTGCCGTACACGGTGCTTGGCAGCGGTTCATGGCAGAAGATGAGCGAGTTGATGCCCGCGGCCTCGTCGGCCTCCACCAGGCGCTCCACCCACGCCACCTGCTCCGATGTGATGTTGAAGCGATCCCACCAGCTCCCGATGCCGTCCGGGCCCATCAGGATCAGGTGCTGACCGGCTACCATGCGGTCGTAGTACATGGGCACGTCCATCCTGCTCATCCACAGGCCGCGCACGTAGTCGTACTCCTCTTGGCTTCCCTCGTTGTTTGCCAGCTGGTCGTGATTGCCGCAGGTGGTGAGCAGGTCACGGCCATATTCGAAAGCGGAGGCGTTGGCGACCTCGAAGAACTGGTCGTATTCCACCACGCGCGAACCATTGGTGATGTCGCCGTTCACGATGACGGCGTCGGGCCGGGGGTCGAACGCGTCGATCTGCTCGAGAGCCGCGGCAAGGCGCTCCGCACGCACGGGATTGTCGTGGGTGATATGTGTGTCGCTCAGCAGCATGAAGCATGCGAGCAGCTCGGTGGCGGGCTCGGGCGCCGCATCCGGCGTCGTTGCATCGCCGCTGTCGTCCGTGTCGTTCACGGCGCCGTCTTCGCCAGCGCCCTCAGGTGATAAGCGCGTGCATCCAGTTGCCATCGTCACGGCGGCGGTGCCACCCGCGATGGCCAGCAGCTGCAGGAACTGCCGTCTTGTGAGTTCATCCATGTCCATGGGCTTCCCTTCCCTTGAATGGACACATGATAGGGCCTCGACCGCAGTTCAAGGCAAGTCGCTACACGAAAACCACGTCATGTCATCGTTCCGTGGGCATGCAAGGACAACTCCCGCGCCAAAGGCTATACTGATTCCACCGCGGCTCGATCGAGCTGCGCCACGAACGTGGAAGGAGCGAAGATGCGCACGAAGACCCGGACCACCGCAGTGACCGCAGTGATCGCGGCGCTTATCTGCATGACCTGCATCGTGGGTTGTGGGAACGGCCACAAGGGTGAGGACGGCCCCGATCCAGCCCCCGCGCCAACGCCCAGTGCCAGTGCGCGGTTCGACTTCCAGACCACCACCATCGACGGGCAGAAGGTGAGCTTCGCGGACTACAGCGACGCGAACGTCATATTGGTCAACCTGTGGGAGCCCTGGTGCGGGCCATGCGTGGGTGAGATGCCCGACCTCGAGCGCCTGTACGAGGCCCACAAGGACCAGGGTTTCCTGATCATCGGTGCCTATTCGACCGTCAAGCAGAAGGACGACGCACTCGCCATCATGGCCCAGTGCGGGACCACCTATCCCGTGATCGTCGTGACGAGCGATTTCGACGCGTACCAGACCGGCTACGTGCCCACGTCCTTCCTGGTGGATGGCGACGGCAACGTGCTGAGCGAGCCGATCGTGGGTTCGCACAGCTACAAGGAGTGGGAATCCATCATCGAGCCCTACCTGTAGGAGGCCATGCGTATGGATTGGGAACGCTGGGTGCTGCCCGCAACGCTGCTGCTGGCCGTGGGGCTCGTTGTCACGGGTGTCGTGCTGGATCAGCCGCAGGATGTGCTCGCCAAGGCCATCCGCATCTGTTTGGAGTGCATCGGCATTGGATAAGCGCGAAGGCTGCCGCTGCGGCATCCAGTCGGTCGCTGTACTGCTGCAGAACGCCAATTTCAAGGGATTCCTCACCGGCCGCATCTATCAAGGGCCGATCAAGGCCGTGTGCGTGCCGGGACTCAACTGCTATTCCTGCCCGGGCGCGGTGGGCGCCTGCCCCATCGGTTCGTTGCAGGCGACGCTGGGCGGTGCGAGCTTCAAACTACCGTACTACGTGCTGGGCCTGCTCGTGTTCTTCGGAGCGCTGCTGGGGCGCGCGATCTGCGGCTTCCTGTGCCCGTTCGGCTTCCTGCAGGACCTGCTGCACCGCATCCCGCTGCCAACCGCGCTGCGACGCGTGCGCGAACGCCTCACGCATCCGTTCAAGGGTGACGCCGCGTTGCGCAAGCTCAAGTACGTGGTGTTGCTGCTGATGGTGGTCGTGCTGCCCATCTGCATCAAGCTCACGCCCACGTTCTGCGAGTACCTGTGTCCGTCGGGAACACTCGCGGGTTTGTTTCTCATGGCCAACGATGGCGCGCTGCGTGAGGCCGCTGGCGGGCTCTTCGCCTGGAAGCTCGCGGTGCTGCTGGCGTTGTTGCTGGTGGCGGTGCTTATCTTCCGCCCCTTCTGCAAGTCCCTCTGCCCGCTGGGTGCCTTCTACGCGCCCTTCAACAGGTTCGCGCTGCTGCGCATGGAGGTCGACGCGGACGCATGCGTGGGCTGCGGCGCCTGCGCCAGTGCCTGCAAGATGGGCGTCGACCCCGCGAAGTCACCCAACCACAGCGAGTGCATCCGCTGCGGTGCCTGCATGAGCGTTTGCGAGCAGGATGCGCTGCGTTACTGCGTCAGCTGTTCCACCAGCAGGTCGATGTCCTCGTCCGACATGCCGCCCCAACGCAGGTAGTCACGCGCTGCCTGCTGATAATCGAGCGTGCGCAGGTCCACATCGTCATCGGCACCCGCGAGGAAGCGCAGCATGCCGTCCAGGTTCAGATGCAGGATCGCGTTGTACTTGGCCGGGTCGCTCTCAAGCGTGATGCCGTAGTAGTTCGCGAAGGTCTCCATGTAGTCCGCGGCCATCTCGTCGTAGCTCGCGCCGCAGAGTGCCTCCAGCAGCGCGCACACGAAACCCGTGCGGTCTTTGCCTTCGATGCAGTGGATCAGGTAGGGGCCATCACTCTCGATCATCAGCTCCAGGCCACCCACCAGCTTCTGCGCGAAGCTCTGCGTGGGATAGCTCGCGGACAGGTCCAGATAGGCGATCGCACCCGCCGAATGCAGGTCCCCTATGTACTTCATGTCGAGGCCCTGCGCCTTCGATTCCTTCACGAAGCTGTGCGCCTCGCTCTTGTTGTCGGACAGGTTCAGGACAAAGGCCACGCCGGCATCCCGCATCGCCTTGTCCACGTAGGCGACGCGGTTGTACTCGTTGTCGATGGGGGAAGCGGAGCGGTACGCGATACCCGGCTTCATGTCGCCGCCGGAGAGGGCGCGGAAGTTGGCCCACTGCAGGTCCGTACCCTCGTAGGCATCGCGGTCGATGCCGTAGCTGATGTTGAAGGCCTCCTGCACGTCGCGGTACGCGCCCGCCTGCACCAACGTGATGGTGGCGCTGTCAGCGTCCGTCAGGCCCGCGGTATCCCACAGGGGGCTGCCATAGTTGACCGCCGCCTCGACGTGCGGGTAGCCGGGGTAGCCCACCAGCAGCGGGTCGCCCACGTTCACGTAGTAGCCGTTGTAATAGGGGATGCCGTTGAGCTGGTAGCCGTTCGAGAAACTGATGTCCACGCAGTCGCCGTACTCGAAGCCCAGCTTGTTGAACTCATCGATCGTGACGTCTATGTACACGCCGCCAAAGCTGCTGTCCTTGTGCACGGGGGCCGTGACGGAAAGTCGCTCGCCACCACCGGAGCTACCCAGCGGGTCGCCGGAACCACCGTTCCCGCCGCATCCACAGAGCCCGAAGAATGCGAAAGCGGCAACGCACAACACAGCGACGATCGTCACCTTCACATGGCGCAGAGAGCCCATAGAGACCCCTTTCATCTCCCACCTTGGTCGTTCTAGCGTATCATAGCCGTATGCGCGTATTCCACGCAGGATGCGATACGGTTTCGTGATAAGCGCGACGGACATGGGGGCCACACGATGATGGACAATGCTGCAAACGATGAGCTCATCCTGGTTGACGGACTCGACCGCCAGCTGGGAGTGGCGACCAAGCAGCGTACCCACGTGGAGGGCCTCCTGCATCGTGCGTTCAGCGTACAGCTGCTGCGCGATGGCGAGCATGGTCCGGAGCTGCTTCTCTCGCAACGCGCTGCAGGCAAGTACCATTCCGCCGGTCTGTGGGCGAACTCCTGCTGTTCACATCCGCGTGCGGGCGAGACCGTGATCGACGCCGCCTACCGGCGCGTGCGCGAGGAGCTGGGCTGCAGCGCCATCGACTTGCGGGAGATAAGCGCATTCGTGTACCGTGCCGTCTTCGAGGATGGCATGTGCGAGCACGAGTACGATCATGTGCTGGTAGGCCGCTGCGAGGGCGCGTTCGCGCCCGATCCCAGCGAGATCGCCGCGCTGCGCTGGGTGGGTGTCAATGAGCTGGCAGCACAGCTGGCGAGCGCACCGGAGCGCTTCACCGCTTGGGCGCCCATGGTATTGTCGCTGGTGATGGCTTCGCTTGAGCGTTAACGCTCGTCGCCTGCGGGCGTCACGACCACGCGGTCGGAAGCCGTGCGCTTGTTTGGGGTATCGCTCGCGTCGTCACCCGTTTCGCTGCGGTCAGCGCGCTCTCCACGTGACATCATGGACCTGAAGACCGCTCGTGCGGACTCCGCGTGAGCGTGCGCTTGCGTGCGCACCTGCTCGGCGGCATTGCGCGCTGCGCCCGCCACCGAGTTCGCCATGCTGGACGCCACGGAGCTGCCGGTGTCCTTCACGGTCTCGGCCACGGTAGTCATGAAGCCGCTTGTGCGCATCTGCGCGAGAGCCTCGCGATAGCTGCTGCGACGCAGCTGGCTCATGCGCGCGGGGCCATCGGTGGCGGTGAGCCACTTCTTGCAGATCACGCCCACGCGAAAGACCAGGAACGCGCTCACCAGACCCTCTGCGGTCGCGCCGATGAAGAAGCCACCCACGCGCGCACCGGCACCGCCGCCCATGAGCTGACCCAGCAGGTCGCCCAGGTCCGCGTCCTCGATGCCACCGATGATGAGGGCGCTTATCATCACACGTGTGTACAGGCGCGCGAGACCCAGGTTGGTGGGACGGAATCCGCAGGATTGCACGATGCCGCTCACCAGGTCGAAGCAGATGGAGAGCATCGTGACGGTGCTGATGAGGGGCGAGCGCGAGATGGCCGCGATCAGGAACGCCGTGGTCGCGGCGTGCTTGGTCTGGTCGTCGATCAGCGGGATGCAGTGCCTCTTGAAGAGCTCGATCAGCTGGTCGTCGGCTTGGTCACCCGCCTGCAACGCCGCCTGCACCTCCAGCACCTCCTGGTCGTTCAGGTTGGCATTGGCGATCAGGTTGTCGGCGAGCAACTGGCACCAGCGCTGCTTGGCGTGGCCCTGCTCGTCGTGGAGCTGGTAGAGCGAGAAGATGGGGCGGCGGGCGATCTTGATCATGGGCACCACCACGCCCACGATCACCAGCACGGCGATGAGCCCGTAGAAGACCCAGCCCAGCGCCGGATGTGCCGCGGTAAGGTGGTCACCCACGTTGAGCAGGCTGCCCAGCAGCGAGAGCGCCAGGAGCGCGGCGACGCAGCCCAGCACCACGTAGGTGCCGGTGTTGGACTTGCGCTGCACTGTGGGGGTCGTGGGCGCGGGGGCCTGGGGCGCCGGGAGAGCCGGGGTATCGACGGGCTTATCCATTGCTGAACCTATCTCAAGCGTGCGCTAGACACCCAGGTAGGCCTCGACCGCATCGATCACGATGAAGGTGCCGTTGCGCGTGTAGTTGTACGTGCGGGCGGTGCTGCAGGGATCGGCGATGTAGGTGTACTCGGCGTGGATGACCTGGTTGCCGTTGGGGTCGAACACGGCGACGATGTTGCCGTTCTTATCGGTCTGGAAGGTGAAGGTGTAGGACTCGCCATTGGCGAACGAGGCGGTGAAGCTGCCTTCGTTGTTCTTCACCCCACCGTAGCTGATGGTGAGTGCCCCGCGGCCATCACGGTTCAGGAAACCGCCGTCGTAGAGGTTCTTGCGGCCCTGCTCGTCGAAGCCGTTCTGGTAACCCTGACTGTTGGTGCTCATCTTGAGGACGCCGTTGGGGTAGTACTCGTAGTAGGTGCTCACGCCGTCGTCCTCGTCATCCTGGATAAGGCGGCCTTCGGCGTCGTAGGTGTAGACGTCGCTCGATTCGCGACTCCTGGTCAGGTTCCCGTTCCTGTCGAAGTAATCGGTCACCTTGTTGGTGGAGGCGCCGTATTCGTCGAACTCGTGATTGCCGGTGGTGCGGCTCGTGCCGTCCGCTTCGTTCCAAGTGGTGTTCAGGCATGAGCCGTGCTCATCGTAGGTCCAGCTGATGGACCTGGTGCCCTCATGCTCATATGCCTCGTAATAGATGAGCGTGTAGATGCCATCATCCTTCTTGCCGCCACCGAAGAGGCCGCCGCCATCGGGCTTGTCGCCGGTGTCACCAACGACGCCGCCGTTGCCAAAGAGACCGCCGTCATCATCGTTGCCGCTTGTGCCACCGCCACCGGAGTGGCCGCCGAAGCAGCCGGAAAGGGCCAGGGCCATGGCGGCCGTCAGCCCGGCGATGAGGATGGTCGCGAGGATGGACTTCTTCTTGCTCATGATGCCTCCGTTCGTTGGATGCAGCGTGGATACGCAGAGTATAGGATAAGCGCGGGAGCGACGCTCATCCGGTGCCGGGGTCGTTACCGTCCTGCTGCGGAGTCGTGGGTGCGGTGTCAGAGGTTGCGGGTTCCGCAGGTGCCGCGGGGCCGCCGGGGAACTCGATGAGCTGGTGCAGACCGTTCGCGAGATCCGCGTTGACGAGTTCCAGAAGTGCATCGGAGTCGAGTTCCTCCAGGAAGGGGTCGTCCTGAGCGCGGAGCTCGTCCAGCAGATCCTGCGGACAGGACAGGTTCGCAGCCACCCAGAAGCGCACGTTGGAGTCCGGGTCCCTGGCGAGCTCGCGCAACAGGTCGACGGGAGTGGACTCGTTGGTCGCCACCGAGCGGCGCACATGCGGGTC